>NZ_JAQISX010000079.1:0-1577 GCF_028618425.1 Bartonella sp. ML70XJBT | reverse complement strand
TATTGAAGATTTAACACCAAAAGCCATGGCACTTGAAAGTTTACAGCGCCATGATGGGCTCTTTGGTCTTACAGAAGCTGCTAAAATACTCGAAATGCAACCAAAACAATTCATTCAGTTTTTACAGCAAAAAGGTTGGATTTACAGACGTGCAGCAGGTGGGAATTTGCTCCCTTATCAAGACAAAATCCAAAAGCAACTAATGGACTGTCCAACAATCACGCTTCAAACCGCCAGTGGAATAGAAAAAGTTATACCCGCTGCTAAAATCACTACTAAAGGCATGGGGGTGCTGTCTGAAGAACTTAAAAGACAAAACATGCATTAAAAGGAAAACAATAATGACAAATTCACCCCTAGCCACTATGGCAAATAAATATGGGTTCTCTCATGAACAATTTCGAAAAACTATTATCAAAACATGTATCAGTCATAACTTTACTGATGAAGAATTTGCTGCTTTTATCTCTGTTGCTAATACTTATGGTCTTAATCCGCTAACAAAAGAAATATACGCACTCCCGAAGAGAGGCGGCGGCATTATTCCGGTTGTCTCTATTGATGGGTGGATTAAAATCATTAAATCTAATCCTCAATTTGATGGTATGACTTTTCAAGATCAACTCGATAAGGACGGTAATATCATTGCCATTAAATGTGCTATTCGTCTCAAAGACATTAAAGATCCTATCGAAGTCACTGAATATTTAAATGAATGCAAACAAAAAAGTGACACTTGGCAAAAATACCCTGCTCGTATGTTACGCCATAAAGCTACAATACAATGTGCTCGCTATGCTTTCGGATTTTCCGGTATTTATGAAGAAGATGAAGCTAAACGTATTAATGACACCACACCTGTACAACTTGTTTCTTATGAGATGCTTGAACAAATCAAAGGGTTAATTAAAGAAACTGAAACAAATGAAGATAATCTTCTCTTTTACGCAAAGGTAGAAAACCTAACAGATCTGTCTTGTGAAAAAGCACAAGAGGTTTTAGAGCTGTTGGAAAAAAAGAAAAATATTCAAAAAGAAAGAGCTCTACAATCTCTCCCACAACAAGAACAAACAGACACACCTACACAAGATGCCGAATATATTCATATCCAAGATATTGAATATGCTCCAACTCAACAAACGGCGGTGTGAAATGCAACAAAGAACTGCAGAATGGTTTCAAGCTCGATTAGGAAAAGTCACCGCTTCAAATATTTATAACATTCTTAGTAAAACAGCTAAAGGATTGCCCACAAGCAAATATGAAGATTACAAAATCAAACTCATGACAGAGCGCTTAACTGGAGAAATAAGTCAATCTTATATAACACCCGCTATGCAATGGGGCATTGAGCATGAAGAGGAGGCACTCAAAGAATATGCTTTCATTTATGATACACAAATCACTCAATGCGGCTTTATTCAACACCCTACAATTCAAATGGCGGGGGCAAGCCCTGATGGTTTTGTTGGAAATGATGGTTTAATCGAAATCAAATGCCCTCAATCAAGCAACCATTTGCGCTTCTTTATGGATAATGAGATCAAACCGGAATATCTTGCACAAATGCAATTCCA
>NZ_JAQISX010000078.1:0-1584 GCF_028618425.1 Bartonella sp. ML70XJBT | reverse complement strand
GGTGATTGCGGCCCCTTTATTTTATTAATAGTGGCAGCAAAGGGTGAAACAATCGTCAATCGTGTTTATCATCTTGATCGTGGCTTTTTAGAGGTTGGAAGAAAAATTATCCCGATGTGGAGCGAAAATTCAACGGATAACGGTGTGACTGCTCAAAGGGTATGGCTTGAATGTCTGTGGTTTGGGGGCATGTGTTAAGGTGTATGTTGAGGCATATTTTTAGGTGTATTTTTGTGGGGGTTGAAGGATTGTTCGTCTTCTCAATAAATTGCTGGTTTTCCCTTATGGTTTTGGAGAGTGCGCATAAGAGGCTGAGAGAGATCTCTTAAAAAAAACAATTTTGTGTTTGATTTCTTGAGAGATGAAAACATTCCTTTAAATTTTATTGCTAATCTTCTTCAATTCCTTTATCAATAGACCTTGTGACTTTGGTCGTATACGCAACGATCAAGAGGGTCTGAAAGCCCTAAGGTTCGATCATAAGAATTAATCCACTTTTGTGGATATCCCGGAGTTCCGGGAGTTTTTGCTATGTCCAGGTGCGCAGCACTAAAAGCAAAAAAAGCTGATTCGAACTCAGTACTTTCAGACTCCCGGAATACTTATGCGAGGGCGCTCGCAACCGGAGGGGGAACCTGAAGTGAAAGCTAAAAATCCACATTCTAACGATATTTTGATAGGCAAAAGAATTCGTTTGAGACGAGAAATGTTGAAAATTTCTCAAAAAGAATTAGGGCATCGTTTAGGGGTTACCTTTCAACAAATCCAAAAATATGAAAAGGGTATCAATCGCGTTGGTGCAGGGCGTTTACAAGAAATTGCTGATATCCTGGATATCTCTATTTTCTTTTTTTATGCCGATATCGCAACAAAAGAAAAAAATACATCCTATGATGAAATTGCTAATAAAGAAGAGCATACCCTTTTGAAAAGTTTTAGAGAACTTAAGCCTAAGCAACAAAAGGCAATTTTGTGTTTGATTGCTTAAGCGATAAAAACACACTTGTGAAAGCCTTTAAATTTTATTGCTAATCTTCCGAAATTACTTTATGACTTAAAGGGTAACTTTGGTCGTCTACGCAACGACCAAGAGGGCTTCAAAAACCCTAGAGTTTGGTACATAAAAATGAACTCACTTTTGTGGGTATCCCGGAATTCCGGGAGTTTTTGCCATGTCCAGGTGTGTTCGCGCACTAAAAGCAAAAAAGCTGATCCAAACTCAGTGTTTTTGACTCCCGGAATACTTATGCGAGGGCGCTCGCAACCGGAGGGGGAACCTGAAGTGAAAGCGAAAAATCCACATTTTCCAATAAAGAATCCACATTCTAACGATATTTTGATAGGCAAAAGAATTCGTTTGAGACGAGAAATGTTGAAAATTTCTCAAAAAGAATTAGGGCATCGTTTAGGGGTTACCTTTCAACAAATCCAAAAATATGAAAAGGGTATCAATCGCGTTGGTGCAGGGCGTTTACAAGAAATTGCTGATATCCTGGATATCTCTATTTTCTTTTTTTATGCCGATATCGCAACAAAAGAAAAAAATACATCCTATGATGAAATTGCTAATAAAGAAGAGCATAC
>NZ_JAQISX010000077.1:0-1665 GCF_028618425.1 Bartonella sp. ML70XJBT | reverse complement strand
TCCATCATGCTGTTACTCAAACTATCAAGTATTGCCAATTCTCTCGCAAAAGGCATAACATTTGGACATCTATGGAAACATAGAAGCTAGATAATATAACTAGATAATATAAAAAGCAGTGATTCTCATAACGAATACCCCTTAATATCCATAGGATCAAATAACCAAAATATCCAATCCTACAGTAAAAAATATTTGCACTGAAATTGAGAGATTTTTAACAATTAAAAGATGCAATTAAGAAAGTGAAATAATTACACATTATGCACTTTACTTTATATTCAAAATAGCAATAATGACAATAAATGTTAGGATGCATCTAACAATAAAAAGAGTAATATTAAAATGAAAAATATCATTCTGATGATTTTGATTGCAAATCTCTTATCGGCTTGTGCTTTAGCTCCAAAGCTAAAACAACCAAATGATAGAAACCGTGTGCCTATTAATAAAACAATCCCTGCCGAAATTAAGCGAGAAGACAGATGAAAAAGCGGTTTATTATAACAGGGAGCATTACTATTTTGGCAGTGCTGAATTTAATTTTAACATCTAACTTTAGCCGGGGTTCTGAGAATCAAAGTTCAACTGTTCAAACTCCTTTAACTTTTTCACAAGCAGACTATCTGAAAATTATTGGGTTATTAAATCAACAAATTAAAACAACCAAAGACCAGATAGAAAACACCAAAAAAATTCATCAAGCTATAACAGGAAATAGAATACAAAAACCATCAATAGGAGAGGATAAGAGTTTTTTCTTACAAGATTCATCTATCTACCCCCTCGCCAACACAGACTACTCTAACCCGAATGCTAAGAAAATTAAAAATTATGATTATTTAAAAGATCTTATATTTTCTGTTCAGACCGAAGAGAAAAGGAGCAATTTCTGGTATATGCCATGGCAGAACGCGCACGCAATAGTTGCTATGCGTCTTAAATATAGTGGAATTGTTGATAAAGCTGTAAGTTTACAAACTTTCAAAGACGCAGAAAAGCGTTTTACACAAATTATTAATTTCTTAAATGAAATAGATAAAACAAAAGATTTGAGAGAAGTTTTCGAACTACAAGCACGCATAAAAAATATGTCAGCCATGCTCCAAAATGAATATGCAAAGATGCAAATGGTCAGAAATTTAAGCAATAATGAAGAGCTTCTTATCGAAATACAAAAACGTAAATTATATGGAAAAATCTTAAACCCTGAAAACAAAAATGTGCCTAACATAAGATTTAACTAATAAAGCTGTTTACAACATTTGCTTTTTTTCATGAAAACAAAAGCCCATGTAGAGGGTTCAGTGCTATCACAATAACTTAAAAGGATACGGAAATTTTATCAAAGCCAAGGTATCATAATGAAAATACTCAAGTGATGTATAAATGAAAATAAAGCATTTAGCATGTATCTATGTTCCAAGATGATAAAGAATTAAAATTCGTTAAAGAGGAATTCCATGAGCTTTACTGTGTTCACGCAACTTTTCAATAAAATTGATCAGATAACACAAACATATGTCACGGATACTTCCTCAAAAGCCATAGCTACAATCACACCCTTTGTATCAATCGGGGTAGCAATCGCTTTTATCATCTATGGATGGCTTATTATGCGTGGTGCTATAGATATGCCGCTCTCAGGATTTGTAAACCGTTTCC
>NZ_JAQISX010000076.1:0-1722 GCF_028618425.1 Bartonella sp. ML70XJBT | reverse complement strand
CAAAATGTTCGCTTCCCTGTTCTTTGAGTTCTTTACGCATCGAGGCGCTTTTGCCACAAAGACGCAAGATTTCTCCATCACTGCCCCCACAACTGATCACCGATTCCACAACAAAACACCCCATAAATGCACTGATGCTGTTCTCATAGCCAAAGATCACCTGTAGCGCGCTGTTACTGGAAGAAATCTCTAAATCATTGCCGCTATCATCAAATTCCGCTTCAATTGAGGCTGAAAAGGAACTCTCAACAACTACAAAAAATTCAACCTAACTATTATTTAAAATGAAAAATGAATGCATGTTCCTCCTTACATTAAGAATTTTTATTTATAATTTATTTTTATATTTATTTCATAATAATTAATATTATTGGATAGACGGTAAATCATTATGTGTTTTATTATAAATTTTATTTTTATACTTTACACGAGAATAAAAGCAATCTATTTATCTCACAGTGGAAAACCATTCATTTAATATCCTTCTTATAAGCGGGGGAGGAAATGCGTGGGGCTTATAAGTTAGGAAAATATCAATGTATAAAAAATCTCTGTTACTCTGTACAGCAGCGATAGCTGTTACGCTGTTTAGCGCCCATTTCAACGCATATGCTGAAAATCTCGAAATTACTGATGGGAAAGTAGAAAAAAAATCCCAAGAAACTTATGAAACTATTCGTGCAACAACAGGTGGAAAAATCACTGGTGACAAATTAACAATAACCGGAAATAAAGACACGAACAAAGATACATATGTTATAAAAGCTGAAGGCGATAACAGTGAAATTACATTAACCGGTTCGACTATTAAAAGTAATGATAATGATTCTGATATTCACTTAGGTATTAAGGCCAAAGATAATGCTAAAATTAAAATGACAGGAGGAAGCATTACGGCTATTGAAAATGGTGCTTCTTTTGAAAACAGTAGTAGTGAAAACGAGCTAACAACTGTGGTTATAAGCGGTAAAAATGACCACTTTATTGACAAAGGAATAAATGCTACCCACAGCAACCTCACTTTGAAAAACACAGCTGTTTCTTTAGCAAACAACGGTATATTAGCAGAGGATAACTCCACGATAAAAGTCTCTGGCGGAATATTTAATGGAAAAATGAATGGAGTATATGCTAAACAAGGCAGCACCATTACTTTAAACGAAAAAGTAACACTCACATCATCTGAAGGCAATGGACTTCATGCAGAAGGTTCAGAAACCAAAATTACAATGGTGGAAGGAACTGTGAATGGAAAAACCGCAGCAGTATATACAGAAAATGGCGGACAGATCGATGTCTCGAATATTACTCTAACAGCAAATGGTATCGGAATCGGTGCAAAAGCTGATGGTTCTAATAGCAAGATCGAATTACATAAAAATACTACGATTAAAGATGCTATTATTGCTCTTCAAGCAAACGGCGGTACCATTAAAATGACCGATGGCTCTATTACAGCGTCTATAATGGGTGCTGTTTTCAATGATAGTAAGAATGATGAAAACAAGCTGGAAAATGTAACGATATCAAGTAGCCAAGATGGACGCTTTATTGACAAGGGAATAAGTGCCGAAAAAAGCTCTGTGACTTTAAATAAAGTAACCGTCACGAATGCAAACACAGCTATATTGGCAAATGATAACTCCACGATAACAGTATCCGAAGGGTCATTCGATGGAAAAACCAATGGAGTATATGCTAAACAAGGCAGCTCCATCACTT
>NZ_JAQISX010000075.1:0-1765 GCF_028618425.1 Bartonella sp. ML70XJBT | reverse complement strand
AAATCCATTACAAAGATAAAGATAATGAAGGCAATCCACTTCATAATACGTGACATCATCTTTAAGCCTTGATAGGTTTCTATCATCTCGTGAAGCAACCGTTGTTCTGTTTCCGAAAGGTCTTTTCCCCGCTTACTTTGATTGCTACTCATTTTGCCACCCAC
This sequence comes from Bartonella sp. ML70XJBT, assembly GCF_028618425.1. NCBI lineage: Bacteria > Pseudomonadati > Pseudomonadota > Alphaproteobacteria > Hyphomicrobiales > Bartonellaceae > Bartonella > Bartonella sp. ML70XJBT. The sequence continues at coordinate 1,601 of NZ_JAQISX010000075.1, read as the reverse complement.
ATAAACGTGCTCCCTGTTGATTATGTTTCAATATATCTCTTGCTAAATGGGGACTAAGAGCGTTCAGATCTTGCTTATCTAAATAAATGGGTAACCAACCAACACAAGAAACAGACCTATTTGCCCCGCATCCAACGAGACAAAGCAGAACGAACATCAGCATCACTTTTTTGATTAACTTCATTTTCAACCTCAAAACGGGTGGTCGCTCTCTTTAATGCTGTTTCTACCTGCTTTTGCCGTTCACTTTTCTTGCCAAGCTGAAAGGCTTTGCCTAAAGCCATAAAAAAAACGGCTATAGCCGTTAACAGAAGAGAGAGATTTCTTTTAAACCAAAAAATCACAAGCGCTGCTCCTTAAAGCGCTTGGCAACAATCACCAGTCCTGTACATGCCGCTAGAACCATAATTCCTGCTAACGCCCATTGGATCGGTCCATTGCCTACCAACAAACCTCCAAACCCAGAACAAGACCCTATAATCGGCGCTAGTGCCTCTATCTTTAAAAGACCGGTTGCATCACGCGTTTCTACCCGTTCATAATTCGAAGAAACATAAGCCCCTTTTACCCATAGCCCTGCTTCGGCGGCTCGACGGTTGGCTAAACCTACAAGAGGCTTGCCACCCACTTTATTCCATTTCTGTAACTCGAAGGGAACAGCTTCATAATCCCCTTGATTAAGCTTCTTCAGCAACGTTGACTTGCAAAAGGCTTTCGTCCCTACGTTATAACAAAACGACACCAAAGCTGCAAATTGGTTATCCGTTAACGAAACTGTTACAGATTCCTCTACCGTCTTTTCAAATTGCTTTAAGTCCTCACAAAGGATTTTTTCTGCTTCCTCTTTCGTAATACGCATGCCTTTTTTGACAAGCGGTTGACCGGCATTGTTGGTGTGACCATACCCTATCGTCCAAACGCATGCTAAATCTCTATAAGCCTCTAAACGCAAGCCTTCCCATTGTTTGATAAGCTCTAACCCTTCCCTCGATACCTTTCTCATCTGTTCCTCCATAAAAAAAGCCCCACTGATGTGGGGCTGGATTAAAATCTTCTTTTATAATCTTCTATTGGCTATGCTCTTTGATCAACTGCTCGACTTCTTCAACGCTAAAGCCTAAATGAAAGAGCGGCGCATATTCGCTTTCCTGTAATTCATACTGACAACGCTTTGCTACAATTTCACCATTTTGATCAGACGGCATTTGCGTTGTTAGACAAACCTTATGCGTATCATCTTCTACCCCCTCTTCTCCTTCATTTAGCTCCTTAACTAAAACCCAATAAAAACGCGTTGATAAAAGAACCTCTAAACGTCTTACCGTTTCTTCCTTATCAAAAGAAAGCATGTTTAAATAATCTTGCTTCGTATTTAAATGCGCTGGATAATCTATCATCTATCCCTCCTAAACAAAATGACGCGGGCGGCTACAACCGCGAGTTCCTAGTTTCTCATCAGAAGTACTCCGTGAATGTAAACCATTCCGATAAAAGGAACCACTCTTCGTAATATCCTCCCAACTCCCTCCACCAGACAAGACATTCAATTCTGTCGTAAAACTGGTCCACAAAGTGGAACTCGATTGTATCTGCATCGCAAA
>NZ_JAQISX010000074.1:0-1829 GCF_028618425.1 Bartonella sp. ML70XJBT | reverse complement strand
AATAGAACGCTTGCAATATAATACGTTTTGTATGTAAATACTTATGATTTGGAACTGGTTATTCCAAAGCCTCCATTGAAAAGCCGCGTCATATCAATTGGCACGGCTTTCTTTTTTGGAGTTCTCTCTTTTATGAGACGTTTTAAGGAATGCATCTTATGATGCGTTTATAGCTGTAAGAAGGCGCCCCCCACGCCGTTCTTTATTCTGTTTTATCAACAATCTTGATAACATGATCGCTTTCATAAACCTCACAATTTTGGGGCACCAACTTTTCTTTGCTTTTTTTGTTTATTTTTGCATTCCCATAAGCACGCCCCCAGACCTTTGCACAATATGAGAGTTTTGCATTGCCATAGACAGAGCCATAAACTTCACAAGAGCCAGCCACGCTAGCAGAGCCATAAACCTTCCCATAAATCTTTGCACGACCCCTAATAACAGCATAATTATAAACCTTGCCATGGCTATAAATGCAAGCCGATCCAGAAACATTGGCATGACCATAGACACAAGCCTCATCATACACCCAGCAATTGCCATCATGAGAAAGATTGACTTCTTTTTCAATAAAGCCACCCAAGGCACCCGCCTTAACATCATCAAAATCTTTTAAAGCCCGAATGCGATAAAGATTGATAATATTACGAGTCAGAGCATGTTTTATTTGTTTGATTTCGCTGGTTAATTTATATTTTTTAGACATAAGAATACCCTCACAATTTAATGTGATAAACATTTGCTAAAATTTGGAATGGAAAATCTAAAAGAGGGGCGCCCCCGCAACGCCCACGCATTTATTTACGCTGCTGTGTTTTCAATAATCTTTACAACGTGATCGTTTTCATAAATTTCACAATCAGAAGGAATCCCATATGCATAGTAAACGTTTTGTTCAACATATGAATAACCATCTCTTTTTAATCTTGCATTGCCATGTACCAAACCTCTAATGGTGTGATAACCAGTCACTTTTGCATTCCCATAAACAGAACCGTAGACCTTAACATACCCACCCACGCTAGCATTGCCATAAACCTTGCCATAAATTTTAGCAGCGCCACTCACAACAGCATCATCATAAACTACCGCCTTGCTATGAATACGTGCACTTCCTGATAATTTTGCATTCCCATAAACCTTTGCACTATTATAAACCCAAGCATTATGAGAAAGATGAGCATTGTCATAAACATGAGCTTCAAAATACACGCGGGTTTTATCACATACATGAGCATTGCCATAAACAAAGCCACCAATGGCAGCATTGCCATAGACCCTTGCATTTTCATAAACACGACCAGATTTTACAACACAAGCATTATCATATACCCAGCAATTGCCATCATGAGAAAGGTTGTTTTCACTTTCAATAAAACCACCTAAATCCCCAGCCTTTACATCAGCAAAGTCTCTTAATGCTTTAATGCGATAAAGAGTTTGATTATTTAATACACGTGTCTCATTTGTGAGTGCAAATTTCTTTTGCATAGCACAATTCCTTTATAAGAAGATTTAATTTTTGAATGAAAGAATTTGGTTAGAAAGCAGGCGCCCCCGCACCGCCCGCGCGTTTATTTATGCAGTTGTAAAAACAATTTCACCAGTGATAACAGGTTCTTTATAATTGCCACCAATTTTGGTATTACCACTTATCTCAGTATAACCAATCACTTGAGCATTGCCAAATACATGCGCATTCCCATAAACCTTGCCATAAATTTTAGCATTGTCATAAATGCGCGCATCATCATAAACCTCAGCATTCTCAGAAATTAAAGCATTATTGGAAACCCGCGCACCACCATAGACCTTGCCATAAACCTTAG
>NZ_JAQISX010000073.1:0-1839 GCF_028618425.1 Bartonella sp. ML70XJBT | reverse complement strand
TGCCATTAAAAGCTGTGAGATAAAAAGAACGGTCTGCTTGATATTCCTTTCTCTCCAAATTGGCTAAAAAACCAGATAATTCATCACGAACCAACAACAGACCACGGGGGTTTTCTTTTAACAATTCCCCAAGCTTTTCGACTGTGACATCATTGACGATAAGACGTCGTTTATTAAGCGTGTCATCATCATCAGTTTCTTCATGTTCAAGAGCTTGAGAAAGAAGAGCAAGGGCTTGTTCCTCGTCTTGATCTTTGAGTGCTTTGCAGGCTTGTTTTTTCTTTTCTCGTTTGTCTAATTCAATCAGAATATCTTTTGTTTCTTGGCTTTTTTTCTTCTTTAACCATTCTTGATACCATTCCTCTTGAAAGGCATAGAGAGGGGCTAAAGCTGCTTCCATGGTCGGTGTTTTCATCGTTGAAGGTTGCCCCACAATAGCGCCCCAGAGATTAGGAACAATTGTCCAATTGGCATGTTGTTTTGGAGCGATACGCACGCCATTTCCAATGACAGCAGCCAAACCGCATAAAGCAGAGATAGCCACAAAATCGATAGAAGATTGTTGCATATCAGCAACATCATAAACATAGTCTATTAATGGTATTGGGAGCAGATATACTTTAAAAGGCTCGACGGGTAATAAAGCTTTATCAATAGGCTGTAATTCCCCCCAACCGTTTTGTTGCAAGGCTTGTTCATAAGGAATGGCTTTTAAACAAGCATGACCGTTTAAAGAGAGATTATTGTTATCATTGACGGGGGTATTATTCTCTAAAATATTTTTATTATCTTGTTTCATATTACTTACCTTAAATAATAGAGAAAATCGTTGAAATCTAAAGTGTTAGGGGCTTGCATGATAAAGACCTCAAAGCCTTGGCTATAAGCACGCGCAGCTAAGGTAAAACCTGCTTTACGACCCGCATCATCGCCGTCCATAGCGATTGTCAGACGTCCTTTTGTAAGGGGTAAATTCACACGCATCATGCCACTGGTTGAAAGAGACGCCCATAAATTCACGGGCTCTGATAACAAACCAGACAGCAGAGACAGACCGGTTTCAATGCCTTCACAAATAACCAGATGTTTTGGATTGTCTTGGCTTAAATGCACAGCACCGCCCATAACAGATCCCAACATGGCTTTGGTTGGTTTGTGATCTGTTTTGCAGCCATTGGCTTGTAAAGAGGTCCTATGAATGGCAAAGGAACCAGCCCCCTTAACAAGAGCAACCAACGCGGGTAGTGTCATTCCTAAGGGGTGCGGACAGTTGTCGTGAAAGCGTAAATAAGGAAATAAGTCACAAGTAATCCCCCGCTTGCGTAAATAGGTTTCTGCTAAAGTATTTTTAATCGGTTGGCTTTGTTGCCAAATTGCTTTTGCTCTCTCTGCTTTCTGTTTTACACCTTTGAGATCAGCAGAAAACTGTTTTGAGAAAGAAAGCGTGTGATCATAAGTTTTATCAACAAAGGCTTGTTTCCCCAGCAAGCCAATTCTTCTAAGCGCTTGTATGATCTCTCTAAAAGAGCAGCCCGCATAACAAGTGAGTAAAAGACGCCCATCATGTCCATTGGCAAGAGATAGACTAGGCAATTGATCATCATGGGCTGGACAACGGGCACTTCCATAACGCCCATACCAAACCCCACGCAAGGCATTTGTGATGCCCCGAGCATTTATATAAGAAAACATGTTTTTTATCCTATGATATATTGCACCATAGGACGGATTTTGCTATTCATTCTTGAGTGAAAATGGGAAGCCTTGTCCGTCCTTACGTGACAAGGTTTTCATTTATGCGACGTCGTTATAACGTTGCTGTTTTGCTTGCTCTATGAC
>NZ_JAQISX010000072.1:0-1990 GCF_028618425.1 Bartonella sp. ML70XJBT | reverse complement strand
AATGAATAGCAAAATCCGTCCTATGGTGCAATATATCATAGGATAAAAAACATGTTTTCTTATATAAATGCTCGGGGCATCACCAATGCCTTGCGTGGGGTTTGGTATGGGCGTTATGGAAGTGCCCGTTGTCCTGCCCATGATGATCAATTGCCTAGCTTATCTCTTGAATAAATTAGCGTATCTTATAAACTATGCTAATTAGCGGCTTTTAAAATTTCTAAAATATTAAAAAAATCCGCTACGTGAGAAAACTTAGGTGTCAATAACAATTCTTCTGCTCTGTTCTTTCTATTAAAGTATCAAGCTTATGTTTGCACCACTCTTCTTCTATTGATAGTTTTTCTTTTAATATGGAGTGGAGAAAAATCTTTTTTGTTAGTATATTCTAACAACCCAAGTTTTTGATTTTCTGTATCTTGTCAAATCACGAGAAACACGTAAATAAGCGTAAAATTTTGTCATGTTCAATAAAAATCGTCAATTAAGTGTAATCTTAGTATCAGAAAACACGATAATTTTCTTTGATACAAACAATCAAAATGATTAAAGATAAAAACAGCTATCTTATTTTCATTTCAAACAACAAATTGAAAAAATCATAGGAAATTTAATTGATCAAATTTAACCATTAGATTAATATTTTAAGACAATTACAGAAAGGAATTTCCTATGGAAAAGAAATTACCCAAAAGTTATATGACTGATGCTGAACGCGAGGAATTGCGAGCAGGCGGATTTGATCAGGATGGTATTTATACTGCTGAATCACAGGCAGCAACTAAAGCACGTGACACTAAAACAGCATGGGAATGGTTAGCAATGGCAGAGCTTCCAGCTCATACACTTTTATTTCTTAAATCTCAAAATGGTGCACAGTTTATTCGTGATATGGGATTTTCTACAAAGAATGCGGATGAGGAATATGGTCCAGATTGGTTAGATAAAGGTGTTATGATAGGAGGTCGTCATTTTTAAGGAAGTTGATTTATTAAAACAATTTTTATCACAAGAAGATAACTATGTAAAAAACCTTAGCAAGGTAGCTATAAGTAAGAAATTACATAGTGTACGAAATGATTTATGCGATCATATTCGTAATGTTGGGAAAAGTGGGGATTTATCGTTACTCCTTGCTACGGAGCGTGATCTCGTGGAAAATGATTTATTTAGGTATTCCAATAGTAAAGCTATGTCAGGTAGTCTTAAAACAGCATTAACTGAAATTGATGTTGTTAAAAAACACGTGATGCTTGTTGGTGATCCTATGCAATATAAGACAGTAAATGAGGCTTATAGTTTATCGAAAAATCGAAAAGGCGGTTTGCCTTATGATGAAGCACGTCAAGCAATGGCATCCCATTATGCAAGGCTAGGAAATCTAGACAAAGCGCGTTTAACAGACATTGAAAAATCTATCATTGATGCAAGAAGAGAAAATATCAAGGCAATGCAAAAACTCTACGAAAAGATGCAAGCCAAAGCTATTGGCATAGATTTCTAACTCAATAACGTACTCATAATAAAGCTTTTTACATTAATTTATTCACACATCTTTTTCTTAGTTCTGTTTGTATTCTTCATAGCAATATTTAGCTAGGTCTAAAGTCAGCTTTGTATATGTCAAATTCGTATTCGAAATATAATTATGGATCTCTTAAATTAATTGAAAATATATTCATTATTGTTTGAAATATATTTTCATCACTAACAGAAAAATTAAAAAGTTTTCTTCATTATGAAAATCTAAAATGGTTAGTGTTATTTTTTTGTTTTTTCCTTTAATAGGAAGCTATAAAGAAAGATTCTCACTCAGAAAGCTTACAATCGCATGTTTTAAAAATGCCAAAGACCATAGCAAGTCTTGCGTTGATTTTTGAATTGAGTGAAGGCGGGCGTTTTGAAATCAATAGAGATGCCCTTGAGAGAGCTTTGTGTTGGGAAAAATATCTGATAAGTCACGCAAGACGTCTTTATGCGGCGGGGGATA
>NZ_JAQISX010000071.1:0-2072 GCF_028618425.1 Bartonella sp. ML70XJBT | reverse complement strand
CGACAGACCTTGCATTAAGACGGTTCATAAGGACCATTTTTACTCCTTTCTTATACAGTTTTTACCCACACACCAGCCCCGCTTTTGACGTGCAAGCAAGTGATATTAATTGATTCAATCTGAGAAGGTTTAGAATAAGAAAACCTTACTATATTCGGGTTTTTAATTCAACATGCAAAACAGTAAATTATCTATATAAATCAATGTGTTGCTAGCGCCCGACGCCCTTATAGGGTCGTCAATTAACAAACTTTTTTGATTAGAAAGAATTTAACATGACATATATGAATGCTTTTCGTCACGCTCTTATTAAAGCTATTTCAGATAACATGGGAGCAGATGATACTGGCCCCGTTCCTCCTAAAAAGCAAGGCGTTCCAAAAAAATATGAATTTACGGGTGAGACGTTTGTAGCAGGTATTCGCACATTAAGACGCATTAGAGCTATTAGAGACTTTGCAGATGTTAAGGCTGGCGACTTAGGTGGTTTTATAGAAAGCAGCGAACATCTTTCACATGATGGCGACTGCTGGGTTAGAGATAATGCTCGTATCTGTCAACGGGCTCGTGTTTACGGTAATGCACAAATCGCTGGCGACGCTTGGATTTATGGCGACGCCCGTGTTTACGATAATGCAAAAATACATGGCAAGGCTTGGATAGATGGTTGTGTTTACGGTAATGCCGAGGTTTTTGGTGATGTAAAAACTTTACATACCGCTCGTATTTATGACAATGCCAAGGTTTATGGTAAGGCAGATGTGGGGGGCAAAGTTTACGGTAATGCGCATGTTTTTGGTAATGCCAGTGTCTATAGAAATGCTTGTGTTTATGGGAATGCAAAAATTTGTGGCAATGCTAGCGTTTGTGACAATATTAGTGACAATGTTGTGATTACTGGTCGTGAAAAAACTTTAGATCAAGTTGCATAAGACAGCAGCGGCGCGGCGGGGGCGCCCCTTTAAAACATCTCATTTAAAAATTTAACGAATATTAGATTAGGGAGTTACCTATGACCACTAAAAATGTATCCAAAAAATATGAAATTATAGACGAAATAAAAGAAGTTTACGATGCAGAGACTCGTCAACCGAAGCACTTTTATCGCATTCGTGCTTTAAGGGATTTCGATGATGTCAAGGCGGGGGACCTCGGCGGTTTTGTAGAAAAAGAAAGCAATCTATCGCATGATGGCAATTGCTGGGTCTATGATGATGCTATAGTTGCATATGATGCTATTGTTAGTGAAAATGCAAAAATACGTAATGAAGCTGCTGTTGCTCAAAATGCTAAAGTTTATGGGAATGCTGTAGTGAGTGATAAAGCTAAGGTTTATGGTCGTGATACCCAAGTTTATGGCAATGCGCAGATTTTTGATAACGCTAGTGTTAGTGGTACCATGTGGGTTCGTGGCCAGGGGTGGGTTTATGGCAAATGCGTGGTTAGTGATAATGCTAAGGTTTATGGGGACGCAAAAATTTGTGGTCAAGTTTGTGACAATGCGGTTGTTTATGGCAAAGCCTTTATTTCTGTAGAGGCAAAAATTTATGATGATGCTAAGGTTTGGCACAGTGCCTATGTAAAGGGCTTTGTTTATGGCAATGCAAAAGTATCAGGATCTTCTTGTGTATACGAGGAGTCTCATATTTTTGATAATGCTAGAGTTTATGGCAAAGCGCTTGTTTATAAAGATGTCAAGATTTATGGCAATGCCCGTGTTTATGAGAATGCTCGTATTTATGAAAAAGCAGAAATTTATGATGATGCGTGCGTTTCTAACAGGTCTATTATTACAGAGGGTGTAAAAATTTATGGCAATGCCGTTATTAATGGCAAGCAAAAGATTTGTGATGATACTGATGGTAGTGAACAAAGCACAAATAAAGCAGCCTAAATAAGGGGGCGGGGGGCTTCTTTATAGCAAAAAAGAAAGCCGCGTCATTTAAAACACGGCTTCTTTTATTAAAAACCATTATTGACAAGGACAATTCATTATGAAAACGATTAATGAATTACATACTTTGTGTATAAACGCAAGTTTATTTTTATTCAAATTGCATCTTTAAACAAAT
>NZ_JAQISX010000070.1:0-2121 GCF_028618425.1 Bartonella sp. ML70XJBT | reverse complement strand
ATTTGCAGATTTAGGAGGGGATCCTCCAAGAGCAGGCTTGGTGAAGGTTTGGGGAGATTTTGTTTGTCTGATGCAACTGACAGATCATCCCAATCGCATTCATTGGTCAGGTTTGAATGATGCAACACATTGGAAGATTCAGGAGAAAGATTGCTACTATACCGATTTCCATGACGGTGAATATGTTCAAGGTGCGACGGAATCGACTAATCCAGTCGTGTTTCTGCGTTCTGCTATTTATGTTGGTTCTTTTACGTTAGGCTCTAAGGTTCCATTTGTTTTCCAAAAGGTCCATGACAAACGCGGTGCACGAAGTGCAAGCTCTATAGCTTGCCATGGTAGTAATGCTTTTTTTGCCGGTGATGGCGGTTTTTATCAAATGAGTGGTGATGGTCAGATTTTACCGATAGGTTTTGAAAAGGTTGATAGAACGGTTTTTAAAACATTTGATAAGTTTGCTCTTGATGAGATGCAAGGGGTTATAGATCCCGTTGATAACCGGATTTACTGGTCCTTAAAGAAAGGCAACAACGAGCAAACAACTTTTGTCTATGATTGGGGTTTGCAGAAATGGTCGACGATACAGGGCGAGCCTTTCACGTTGTTTCCAGTCTTTACGACAGGTTATACTTTAGAACAATTAGATGAGATTTCGATCAATCTTGAGGCCTTGCCGGCTTCTTTAGACAGCCCCCGTTGGCAAAGTGGCGTGCCTATCCTTGGTGGTTTTAATGGTCAAAATCATCTTGTTATGTTTGCAGGAGCCCCAATGGAGGCAACGGTTGTTTCACAAGAAATGGGGGCACCGGATGGAAGCTTTAGCTTTATCACGAAGATGTTTGCAGAGGTTGATACGATGCAAGGTCTTTTAAGCATTGGGGAAAGAAGGTTACGTAACCACGATACGCCGATCACATGGCATAAGGAGAGGGTATGTTCTTATGTCACGGGTGCTTATCATGGTCGCTCACGCAATCGTTATCACCGTTTTAAATTACGTATTCCAGAACATGAATCTTGGAAGATGATTACGGGTTTTAATGTAGATTTACGCCCTTTAGGCAGGGGATAATGGCAAAAGTCTATTTGACCAGTTCTTGGGATTTGGAGCGCATAGCCCCGTATTTTGAAGAAATACTTGCGTCATTGCGTGCGTATGTAGAGCGTTTTAAACATGAAATGACGTTGCAAGAATTGCTTGAAGCCATTTGCACGGGCAAGAAACAGTTATGGCTTGTTTTGGATGATGATGAGCACTTTTTAGCGGCAGTTACGACCCAGATACAAGAGACCGTTTTAGGCAGGAAGCGCGCCTTGATTTGTGAATGTAGTGGCAAGGGGGTTCTTGATCAAATTGAGAATTTGAAAGTTGTAGAGGATTGGGCGCGTGAGAATGGCGCTTTCGAGATAGAGATTTTAGGGCGGTTAGGTTGGAAGCGTGCACTGAACAAGCAAGGTTACGGTGTAGGTATGCTTTATTACAGGAAGGAATTGTGACATGGGGAGCAAAACACCCACAACAACAGAACAGAAGCAGGTGCAGACAAGCGCTCCGCCTACTTGGATGCAGAATGTTTTTAAGCGAGGTGGTGCGGATGCCTATCAAATGTATAACACAGGGGTGGGTGGCAATGTTTATGGTGGTCCTCGTGTTGCCTCATTAAGTGCGCCAACTTATCAAGCCATTGGGGGGCTTGCAAGTGTTCCACATCAATATCAAAGCTATATGAATCATTTGATGAATACGCCAACCTCATCTGCGAATAATCTTGGACGGTTGGCTTCTGGTGGCATGATGGGGGGAAATTCACATTTTAGTCAGGTTCTTCAAGAGGGATTGGATGAGGTAGAAAATAGAATTAATAGATATTTTTCGGGGATAGGTCGTTACGGAACCCCCGATCACAAAGATGAGTTGCGCAAGGCGAGTGGTTCTGTTTATGCGCGGGCAATGTCTGATCAGTACGATAAGGATTGGCAACGCATGATGCAAGCAAATTCGATGATTGATCAATTGAATGAGAACCGCTTAGGGATGGTAGGCAATCTATTCCCCGCCTACAACAATGCTTATTCCAATATGTTGCAGGGAAGCGGTGTTTTGAATGATTACAATCAACG
>NZ_JAQISX010000007.1:0-75189 GCF_028618425.1 Bartonella sp. ML70XJBT | reverse complement strand
TCAAAAGCCATAGCTACAATCACACCCTTTGTATCAATCGGGGTAGCAATCGCTTTTATCATCTATGGATGGCTTATTATGCGTGGTGCTATAGATATGCCGCTCTCAGGATTTGTAAACCGTTTCCTACGAATAAGCATTATCACTTCAATAGCTTTAACCACAGGACTTTATCAAAGTGACATTGCAAATTTGATAACACAAATGCCCTCTGAATTATCAAAAGCACTCTTCAAAAATCCACTCTCTGAACAACAATTAATGACCTTGCTTGATACAACAGCAGAAAAAGGATTTAAATATGCAGGGCGTCTTTTCCAAGAAACCGTCTTCTTCGAAGCGAATGGACTACTGTACAGTCTCTTAGGTATCCTCATCTTGCTGGCAACAAGTTTTGTCGTCGCAATCGGCGGGGGGCTCGTCTTACTAACGAAAATCGCTATTACACTTCTCGTGGGACTTGGACCATTCTTTATCACTGCTTTGCTCTGGCAACCAACCCATCGCCTTTTCCAGCAATGGTTAATCCAGGTCGTGAATTACATAATCCTCTTTCTACTCTTAGCCACTGTCTTTAATCTGATGATGAATGTCCTTGCAAACTATTTAGGTGATATGAAACTCGATTACGACCAGAATGTAAGCTTCATGTTTGGGGGAGCCCTTATCCTCTCCATTATATCCATCATGCTGTTACTCAAACTATCAAGTATTGCCAATTCTCTCGCAAAAGGCATAACATTTGGACATCTATGGAAACATAGAAGCTAGATAATATAACTAGATAATATAAAAAGCAGTGATTCTCGTAGAAGAAACACAATAAAGCACCTCATTAAATAAAGAAAAACTATCGTATAGTATAACTTTATAATCAAAATTTTAATAAAGATAAAAATTATAGAGTAATTTAATAAAGGTTAATAAAGAAGGATAAATAATTAAATTTTGTGGTGTAAGTTTAGCATTGGTTCAATAAAGAAATCGCCAAATTTTATCACAATATATGAAAAATAAGGGTAACAAAATATGAAAAAGCTAATTATCACTATAACGATCAGTATAATTTTTGGAACGTTAGCTCTCGCTGAGCAGTGTTACTGGGACTCCGGAAGTTTTAAGAATATGTGTACTCCGGAAACTAAAAAAAAACCTGTAGATCGTGATACAACAAATAATCCTGCTCCACCGAAATCACCTTCTCCATCAGCCGAATATCTAGAGATTATTGAGCTCTTAAAAAAACAGCTTGCGTTAAAAAAAGAACAGCTTTCACAAACAGAAAAAGCTTATCAAGCTATAACAAAGAGTCAGAAAACTGGATCTCAGCAAATAGACTTTTCTAGTTTTTTTCTTAAAGAGCCAGAATCGCTCTATAAGAACGATAAGCTTTCAAGGGAATCATATCAAAAGGTATTGGAGGAAGAAGAAAAAATTTCTGGAACTTTTGATGAAATGAGCAAAGTTATTTCTGGGCGGTTACAATCTGCATCGGTTCTAGACAAAGCTGTGAGTTTGGAAAATTTTGAAAACGTAGAAAATCGTTTTCAATACATAGGAAATTTATTCGACGAACTTCAAACAAAAGAAAACCTAAAAGATATTGCAAGTTTTCAAGCACATATCGATAGTACATTAGCTATGATCCAAAATGAATTTATAAAGATGGAAATGGTAGCGTATTTACGGAACGCTGAGCAATCACTGATTAAAAGAAAAAGACGCGAACTTGATATGAAACTTTTTGACCATGGAAAAAATGGGATGCCTAGAATACGGTGAAAACAAAAGCCCATATTACAGGGTTCTGGGTTAACCCAGCAATTCAAGAGGCATAAAAATTTATCAAAACCATGATAATCGCAGTGAAAATACTCAAGTGATGTATAAATGAAAATAAAGCATTTAGCATGGTTCTATGTTCTAAGGTGGTAAAAAATTGACTATTCATTAAAGAGGAATACCATGAACTTCGACATGTTCAGGCAGCTTTTACTAAAATTGATCTCGTAATAAAAACATCTATCATGGATATTTCAAAAACGATTGCTACAATTACACCCTTTGTGTCAATCGGGATAACAATCGCTTTTATCATCTATGGATGGCTTATCATTCGTGGCGCTATAGATATGCCTCTCTCCGGTTTTGTAAACCGTTGCTTGCGTATAAGCATTATCACTTCAATAGCTCTAACCGCAGGACTTTATCAAAATGAAATTTCGGGGTTGATATTAGACATGCCCTCTAAATTATCAAAAGCGCTCATCACAAATCCACTTTCTGAACAAGAATTAATGACCTTGCTTGATAAAACAGCAGGTAATGGATTTAAATATGCAGGTCGTCTTTTGGAAGAAACCGTCTTCTTCGATGCCAATGGGACACTTTTCGCTCTCTTAGGACTCATCATCTTACTGGCTAACAAACCTCGTCGTAGCAATCGGGGGTGGGCTCGTGATACTAACAAAAGTCGCTATTGCACTGCTTGTGGGACTTGGGCCATTCTTCATTATTGTTCTACTCTGGCAACCAACCCATAAATTCTTCGAGCAATGGATAGCACAGATCTTGAGATATACATTCCTCTTCATACTCTTAAAAACCGTATTTAAGCTAATGATGAATATCTTCTCAAACTATTTGAGCGATATGCAGGTCGATGCCGCACAAAATATAGGCTATATGTTTGGTGGTGCTCTCATCCTGTCCATTATATTCATCATGCTGTTACTCAAACTGTCAAATATTGCCAATTCTCTCGCAAAAGGAATCACTTTCGCTCATCTATGGAGATATAGAGACTAGATAATATAAAAAGCAGTGATTCTCGTAACGGATATTCCTTAATATCCGTAGGACAAAACAACCAGCTATCCAATCCTACAGTAAAAAACATTTACACTGAAATTGAGCTATTTTCATAAATTTAAAAATGAAATTAAAAAAGTAAAATAATTATACACTATGCACTTTACTTTATCATTAAAATTATAATAATGATAAAAAATGTTGGACTTTATTTAATTATCAAAAAGAGTAATATTAAAATGAAAAATATCATTCTTATGATTTTGATTGTAAATATATTATCGGCTTGTGCATTAGCGCCAAAGCTAAAACAACCAAATGATAGAAACCGGGTGCCTATTAATAAAACAATCCCTGCCGAGATTAAGCGAGGAGACAGATGAAAACAAAACAAGCAAAACCAGTGAAAGCCGAACAGCTTAGCAGTTATTATGAAGAAAGCCGCGGTCTAGAGCGGGATCTCATAAACGAATTTATAAGGTCGCGTAGAACGGCATGGCGTGTAGCAGGTGCTGTTGGTCTTTTTGGCTTATTCGGTATGATATGTGGTGTCATTGGGTTTTCTCAACCAGCGCCTACACCTTTAGTGTTACGCGTTGATAACACAACAGGTGCTGTTGATGTTATCTCAATTATGCGTGAGAACGAAGAAAGCTATGGCGAAGTTGTAGATAGATATTGGCTCAACCAATATGTACTTAACCGCGAAACTTATGACTACGATACTATTCAACTGAACTATGACACAACAGCACTTTTAAGTGCAGCAGCGGTTCAACAAGAATATTATAAAATCTATGATGGGGAAAATGCACGGGATAAAGTGCTTTCCAATAAGGCACGTATCACAGTTAAAGTACGATCAATCCAGCCTAATGGACTAGGTCAAGCAACTGTACGTTTTACGACTCAACAACATGACAGCAGCGGTGCAGCTACTGGGCCAAAGCAGCACCAGATTGCAACAATTGGTTATACCTATGTCGGTGCGCCCATGAAGTCATCTGATCGATTGCTTAACCCCCTCGGTTTTCAAGTAACAAGTTATCGTTCTGACCCGGAAATACTGTTGAATGATTAAGGAATTGATTGTTATGAAAAAACTTGCATTCGTTGTTCTATTATCTTCATTTTCTTCTCTTTATACGATACCTGTGCAGGCACTCAAAAGTCCATCAAATTCACAATATGATCACCGTATTCGCTATATAACATATAACGAAGCCGATGTAGTTCAAATTGAAACAGTTCTTGGTGTAGCAACACATATCATTCTTGAAGAAGGTGAACAGTATATCACTCATGCCTTTGGCGATTCAGAAGCCTATGCCTTTGCTCATAAAGGGCGGCATATCTTTATTAAACCAAAAGCAGAACTTGCTAATACCAATCTTATCGTTGTAACTGACAAACGGAGTTACAAATTCCGGCTACAGTTTCGAAATGACCGTGCGGGATCAACCTATGAATTGGCTTTCCATTATCCCGATTCAACCGATGAAAAGTCAGAGGAAAACCTCAGACGTCTTGCGATTGAACGTGGTTTTCACCAAAGCGTAAAGGGCTATAATCTCAGTTACACCATGAGCGGTCATCAAGATATTGCTCCCATCAATGCTTGGGACAATGGACGTATTACTTACTTCAAGTTTCCCGCTAACATGGATATGCCATCGATTTATGTCGTAGATGCTGAAGGGAATGAAAGCTTAATACCACGCACCGTTATCGGTAGTTCTAATGATATTATCGCCGTCCATAAAGTTAATCCTAAATGGCTCATACGACTTGGTAAGCGCGCTCTCGCTGTTTTTAATGAAGCCTATGACCCCAATGGTATACCAAACACGACAGGAACAGTATCTTCGGTGGTTTATCGCATCAATAAAGGAGGAAAATAATGTTTGACAATAAGAAAGGAGATGAAAAAGGTAGAAAACTGGATAATATAGAGCAAAAACATATTGAAGATGCCTATGGAAGCTCTGAACTAGGTTCAGAACAACGTCCAAAAATTCCAGGTGCCCGTGCATTGTTAATCGTAGGACTTATTATCATAGTAACGATACCGATTGCTCTAACTTGGAAAGCTCTTAAAATGAGTAGTACCGTAGAAGTTGAGGAAGACAAATCTCAACAAACGGTGCAGCAAGTTATACCAAGCTATACCCCTCGGATTATAGAAGAGCCAAAACCTGTAGAAGAAGTAGAAAAACCAATACAAACAGAAGAATCAAGCCTAGATATTTCACCAGCCTTGGCTAAACTTCTCCAAACAACTGTTCCCCCACATATGCTCCAAGATTCTGAAGAATTAGCGCGCAAACGTATGCTCAGTTCTAGTCTTAACAGTGGTGGTAGTGAAGGATCTACAGAAACAAACAATAAAGCCTCCAATGATAACAGTGGGGCATTAAATCTCCAACCTGTACGTTTGGGCCAATCACATGCGATGCAACTTCGCAACCGTGACCTCTTAATTACGCAAGGAACGCAAATAGATTGTACATTGGAAACAAAAATCATCACGTCACAACCAGGAATGACGACATGTCATTTAACACGGGATATTTATTCTACAAGTGGTCGTGTTGTTTTACTTGATCGTGGTTCTAAAGTCGTTGGTTTTTACCAAAGTGGCTTACAGCAAGGACAAACACGTGTATTTGTGCAATGGTTACGTATTGAAACCCCTTCTGGAGTTATTGTCAATCTTGACTCACCCGGTACAGGTCCTCTTGGTGAAGCAGGTATCGGCGGCTGGGTTGATAAACACTTTTGGGAGCGATTTAGTGGCGCAATTATGGTGAGTATCATCGGTGATTTAGGAGAATGGGTAAGAGGTCAAATTAATAAAAGTAGCAAAGAGAATAAAGAGAACGCACAATCTCAAGGAGCTCATAATGCTGAATCAGTAGTAAGTGATGTTCTTCAAAGTTCCATCAATATCACACCAACTCTTTATAAACACCAAGGCGAACGAGTGAATATTTTTGTTGCTCGTGATCTGGATTTCAGCGATGTCTACAGTCTCGTCACACGTTAACCCGATACAAAAAGATCAAGCAGTTTCTCAACTTTTGCAACCGCTTGATCGTTTCTTAGAAGATCCGAAGATCACTGAAATATCGATCTGCCGCCCCTGTGAAGTATGGACAAAAAGCTTCAACGGGTGGCAGGTCCATAGCGCACCTGAGCTAACAACAGCTTTTTTACAAACGCTTATTACAGCTATTATCGTTTATAACGGTATGGCTCCCAGAAGTATTAATTACGTGCTCTTGCCTGGTGGACAACGTGGTACAATTATCCAAACGCCAGCTGTCGTTGATGGTACTCTTTCCTTTGTGATTCGTAAGCATTCTCTTATCGTTAAGACGTTAGAAGAACTCAAAGAAGAAGGAACATTTGATGATTTTTCCGATGTAAGTTTTAACAAGCCTTCAGCAAAAGAAGCCAATAACTTGTTATCGAAGCAGGACTTCACGCGATTAGAACCATTTGAAGTTCAGCTCTTAAAACGTAAACGTGAGGGAAAAATTCTTGAATTTTTGGAAGAATGCGTCCTTTACAAACGCAACATCATCATTGCAGGCAAGACAGGATCTGGTAAAACAACATTTGCCCGCTCCCTCATTGAAAAAGTCCCTGTAGAAGAGCGGATCATCACGATTGAAGATGTTCATGAGCTTTTTCTACCCAATCATCCTAATCACGTAAATATGATTTATGGTAACAATGTGGGGCGTGTTTCAGCTGAAGAATGCTTAGATGCCTGTATGCGTCAATCGCCTGACCGAATTTTTCTTGCTGAATTACGAGGCAATGAAGCATGGGAATATCTCAATTCACTCAACACAGGTCATCCTGGATCGATTACAACAACACATGCCAACAGTGCCTTGCAGACATTTGAACGATGTGCCACCTTGATTAAAAGATCAGAAGTTGGCCGCCAACTTGAGATAGAAATGATAAAGATTGTTCTTTACACAACAGTTGACGTCGTATTGTTCTTTAAAGATAGAAAACTTTCTGAAATCTTTTACGATCCAATTTTTGCTAAATCAAAAATCGCCTAACAGAGGCTATCTTTTCAATAATAGCATACAGACAAAAAAAGCCGTAACCAATTGTTACGGCTTTTTCATTGAGCATCGTTCTCTTTGCCTCTCCAATGTATTTTCTGCACTCTTCATGACAAAAAACAAAATCGCATATGAGATTCTATCAATCATTCTTTCTATTTATCTTTTGAAAAGATATATTTAATGCAAAAAAAATTTATTTGCCTATCAATAAGAGCTTCATGAAACAGATACCAATCAACACCAATAATTATCGTCATCAAGACAAAAACTTATTTTAAGTGAGCAATAAACATGTTTTTTACCCAAACAATCTTCAGAAACAGAAAGCCTCATAATACACGATCATTCTGATTGAGCATTTATAAATCACATTTTATTCAAGAATAGAACGTATAGCGGCCTATCGGTTTCCTTCCTTAAACAAAAAAAGATTCTTATTCTACATCAACTTGTAAACAATAAAATTTCTCTAAAGAAAGCTTTGCTAACCATATCAGATGAGGTTTCATATTCCCACCCTCAAAAACAATGTCTATAAGCTATATAGGTAAATCCTACGCACGAATACTACCCTTTTCTCAATAGTTCAAAGAGCAAAAGTTCCGACAAGTAAAGATCTATAATTACACTTCTTAAAGCACCTAACATTGATTTATAAAGAGTGTTCATTGTCTTGTAAGTTGGATAAAAGATCTTAATATTACAGGGTTTTCTCATCCCAAATCTGTTTATATTGAATTAACCAAAACAGCTTGCTTGAATGTTACAAGCGAGAAATTCTGCGTGGACAAAAACTGTATAAGAAAGCATTAAAAATACCTCTTATGAACTATCTCAAACGCTCAGGACTTTAACAAAGTGTGTGATAATGCTGACTTGCTCCTTCATAAGCCTAAAAATGGTGGTGCTCTATAAATTTTATACTATTTCCATGAGGGCTTTATCGTTATCCCATTCACTGGCACCACCGAGAAATGGCTAGTAACAAGTGTGAGCAGTGTCTTTTAAAAACAAGCCCGTGAATTGGCAACACAAATGCATTCCTTTTGAGTCATTCTGTGTTGCATGAGGACCAGCCCATCTTAAAGAATATAAGAAACAAGCAAGCTTGATTTTTCACAATGATTTCTTTTTTTGTAACTGATCCTAGTCATATTCATGTGAATTCTCTATCATAATATATAAAAGAAACGGAATTAAAAGTCTGTCCCCATGGATTTCATTCTAGTTTACGGGATTGTCTAGCAGGCTTCACCAAACACTATTTCAAAGGAGAAAGATTTTTAACCCGCGCCGATCTGTAATCCATCTCCTTTCCTAGCAGATTTCACCTTTTAAACACTTTATAACCACATCTCAAATGAATGGTGTTTTACGGAATAACAGCATAAACACCCAAGCAATGAAAAATTATACCGTTAATATGTGGCGAACTTTCTTTCATGTGCAGAAATATTTCTTATACCGAAAAATAAAAAAAGCGCTTTGACAGCTTAAACAAATTTATTTAACCATATATGTAAGCAGCAATGAAATTCAGTAACCTAAAAATAGAAGTTAAACTTAGAATATTCTATATTTTTTATGGATAAAAACATATAAAATGAGGCTCTACAAATTTCATCAAAATAAAACACATTTTTTTGATGATTGAATTCTTTCGGCTTCAAACAAATCTACAAACATCACTTATTTTATATACACAATACATTTTTTTAAAATTTCGACGACCGTTTTCTAAAATTTTAGAGAAACTATAAACTTGATATTTTCTTAAAAATCTTTTTAAGCTCCCTAATAAATTAAAATCGTTTGATATCACGATAGTTTTAAACCACAGCCTTCCTAATTATAGGACATCGCAATAAGAGAGAGTGATTTTACATTCTCTAATTTTGAGAACTATCAATTTTATTTTTTATGCGACTAACAATGGAATCTCTGAAATACAATATATTCTTTAAATACTTTTAAATATATGTGATGGTGATATCAAAGCGCCCAATCACTAAATATCAGCAGTATTTTCGATATTATAATAAACGTATCGTAAAATTATAGACTATCGTCACTCATTTGTATTTCATTTGAATGAGTTACATACATTATAACGTTGATAGTATTCCTTGTTTTTTTATGCTGTATTGATATAAGCTAGCCTTCTTTTATAAAAAACGATCAATCAAATCATGCATTAAAATAAGAACTTTAATACGAATTTAATGAAAACAAAAACACATGGCATAGTGTTTTTACATAGAAGGCTATTTTAAGTATTTATTTTACCCACAAAACTTATGCCTTTTTAAAACAATAATAAATAATAATTGTGTTAACTATTTTATGAAAACCCATAAACTTTTAGAGATTAAATCTCAAGAAGGATAAAAAACACTATTTGCTGTGTTTTACTTTACTTTTTATGAATTAATCAACGGGATAGTATTTAATCATGAGTTTTTTCCAGCCATTAGCAAGGATTGCTTCTAAAAGAATAACTTGTTTTTAAGACGATGACTTCGCTTTTAAAATGATTATCGTTACGGCCTCCTTATAAGAAATCCATGCGCTTTTAGAGATTAATCTCCAAAGGCTATAGCATTCTCGCCTTAACCTTTATTTTCATGAATGAGAAACTCTTTAAAGGCGGCGTTCAACCATGAGTTTTTTAATTTCAGCAATTGCTTTTGCTGGATTTAATCCCTTTGGACAAGTCTGTGTACAATTCATAATCGTATGGCATCGATAAAGGCGAAAAGGATCTTCTAAATTATCAAGACGCTCACCACACATCTCATCGCGTGAATCAGCAATCCAACGATAAGCTTGAAGCAGGATGGCTGGTCCCAAATAACGATCACCGTTCCACCAATAACTCGGGCATGATGTCTGACAACAAGCGCACAAAATACACTCATAAAGACCATCAATTTTTTGCCGGTCAGAGTGACTTTGTAACCATTCTTTAGCAGGTTCAGGTGAAACGGTTTGCAACCAAGGTTCAATCACACGATGTTGTGCATAAAAACGCTTCAAGTCAGGAACCAAATCTTTCACCACCGGCATGGAAGGCAAAGGATAGACCTTAATGGGGTGTTTTACATCATCCATACCTTTGGTACAAGCCAACGTATTGAACCCATCAATATTCATGGCACAGGAACCACAGATGCCTTCACGGCAAGAACGACGAAGTGTTAAAGTTGGATCAATATGGTTTTTAATAAACAAAAGCCCATCAAGAATCATAGGACCACAAGCAGAACGATCCACATAATAGGTATCCAAATGTGGATTTTCCTCATCATCAGGCGACCAACGATAAACATGAAATTCTGTCAGTTTTGTCGCACCTTCAGGTTTAGGCCAAACCTTTCCTGGTTTTACTTGAGAATTTTTGGGAAGTTTAATTTGTACCATATTTCATTCTCCCCTTAATAAACCCGTTTTTTAGGTGCAATGCGCTTTAAATCGATTCCACCATCAGCTTCAGATGTTAGTGGATTCACATGGACAGGTCGATATGATAACGTCACCTTACCTTCTTTTGTCAAATGTGAAAGCGTATGTTTTCGCCAATTTTTATCATCACGCTCTGGATAATCTTCACGGGCGTGAGCGCCGCGGCTTTCTAAACGTGCTGCCGCAGAATGAACAGTCATTATCGCATTTGCCATGAGATTTTGAAGCTCCAAAGTTTCAACCAAATCAGAATTCCATATCAAGGAACGATCTGTGACTTTAAGATCAGACAATTCCCCCCAAATTTTATTCATCCGTTGACATCCCTGTTGCAAAGAACCTTCTGTACGGAAGACAGCAGCATCTTCTTGCATTGTGCGTTGCATTTTTTCACGCAAGACAGCTGTTGGTATCGCTCCTTGCGCAAAACGTAAACGATCAAAACGCGCCATAATTTCGTCAACAGCTTCTTCATTCAAAGGCGGAACTTCTGTATTCCGATCAATAACTTCACCCGCACGAATAGCAGCAGCACGTCCAAACACAACAAGATCAATCAATGAATTTGATCCCAAGCGGTTAGCACCATGAACAGAAGCGCATCCCGCTTCACCTACCGCCATTAATCCTGGTTGAATACGATCAGGCGAATCAGCTGTTGGATTGAGAACTTCCCCGTAGTAGTTGGTAGGAATCCCGCCCATATTATAATGAACCGTTGGAAGGATGGGGATAGGTTCTTTTGTTACATCCACCCCTGCAAAGATTCGAGCAGACTCGGAAATTCCTGGTAAACGCTCATGCAAGATTGCAGGATCAATATGATTGAGAACCAAATGAATATGATCCTTCTTAGGTCCAACGCCACGCCCTTCACGAATTTCAAGCGTGATACAACGCGAAACCAGATCACGTGAGGCCAAATCTTTAAAGGAAGGTGCATAGCGCTCCATAAAGCGTTCACCTTCAGAATTGATTAAATAGCCCCCTTCTCCACGAGCACCTTCAGTAATAAGACAGCCAGAACCATAAATCCCTGTAGGATGGAATTGCACAAACTCCATATCCTGAAGGGGTAATCCAGCCCGTGTGATCATTCCACCCCCATCACCCGTACAGGTATGCGCCGATGTCGCAGAAAAATAAGCACGTCCATAACCGCCGGTTGCAAGAACAACCATTTTAGCAGAAAAACGGTGTATTGTACCATCATCGAGATTCCACGCCACAACCCCAGTACAAACCCCATCGGTCATGATGAGATCGAGTGCAAAATATTCAATAAAAAATTGCGCATTATGCTTTAAGCTTTGTCCATAAAGCGTATGCAAAATGGCATGTCCTGTACGATCCGCTGCTGCACAAGTCCTCTGCACAGGTGGACCCTCACCAAATTGTGTCGTATGTCCACCAAAGGGGCGTTGATAAATTTTTCCTTCTTGCGTTCGAGAAAAAGGAACGCCATAATGTTCTAATTCATACACAGCAGCAGGGGCATTACGCACCAAATATTCCATTGCATCGGTATCCCCCAACCAATCAGACCCCTTTACGGTATCATATAAATGCCACTGCCAATTGTCAGGTCCCATATTTGAAAGCGATGCGGCAATTCCCCCTTGTGCTGCAACGGTGTGTGAGCGCGTTGGAAAAACCTTCGTGATACAAGCTGTCTTTAATCCTTGTTCTGCCATACCCAATGTTGCACGTAATCCTGCACCACCTGCCCCAACAACAACAACATCAAATTTATGATCTACAGTGCGATAAGGGGCGTTACCTGCTTTAGCGCCCAAAGATGATCTTGTACCCGCCATATTTGTTTACCCCCCTAATGCAATTTTCAAAAGAGAAAAAATAATGACACCACCCATGAAAAAACAAAATAAAATATTTAATGTCAAAAAGAATAACCGGAAGCCTTCGCGTGGGATATAATCTTCAATCACCACCTGCATACCAAGTTTCATATGATAAAGAACTGAAAGAGTCATCAGTACCATCAAAATAGCAACAATAGGATGTGCAAGCCTTGCACGCACAATAGTATAGTCCTTGCCCACAAACGAAAGAATAAGAACAATAAAAAATATCAAAAGCGGTAGATTGATAAACCCTGTCAAACGTTCTCGCCAAAAATGCTCTGTTCCCTCATGCGCGCTCCCCCGCCCCCGTACTTTTCCAAGTTCCGTTCGAAAATCTTTTTTCATGGCTCTTTTCACCCCCAGCTAAACAACGATATACCCAATAATCCAAATCGCAAAAGTAACAATAAGAGAAATAAACACTGTCGCCCAAGCAGTGACTGTTGCCTTTTCTTTCGCCAAAAGGCAAGGTTTCAGATCCCAAACAATGTGGCGAACACCACCAACCATGTGATGAACCCCTGCCAAGGTATAAAGAAACAAAATACACAATCCAAACCAAGAACTATAAATCTCGTGAACTGTTCTAAATGCTTCCTCTCCACACGCAATAGCACCTAACCAAACAGCAAGAAAAACCGTTCCAACATAAAGTGCCATACCCGTAATGCGGTGTGCAATGGACATGGCCATAGTAATTGTCCAACGATAAATACTTATATGAGGGGAACGTGGGCGCTCTTTTATCCTAGTTGTCTCTGTCATAAAATATCCTGACCTGGTTTTTTGCAACCGCAATGAACGAGAAAACTCACACAAAATGACCAAATATATTTCTCATTTTTACTTGTTTGGCATCTGAAGATACCGATTACAGGTCGGTTGTCTCAAATAACGGATTAAAGGTCACGCATAAAAAAAACCGATTACTCCACGGATATGATCCGCAAAACTTGCCTTAATCTAATACACTTTTATCTTAACGTCAAAGGTCTAACATCTTTTATCAAATATAAACAGATATTTTTTCAAATGATACTTATTCCGTTTGAATATCCACGACATGTGCAATGATACCCTGCACTTCACCTATTACTAAGAATAAAAAAGGGATAAAATTTGGATATATTAAACATTTTTATGTCTCCTCCTAGACTTTTAAATGACAAAACGAATCACTAAAGACACAAATAAGCGGCATAAAAGCCGCTTTTGTATAAAGTTCAACCGATATAATTTTTACTCAGAAACTTGTATTTCAACATCTGCGCTTACAGGCGGTGTCTCTACTTTCTCAACGCCCTTTTCACCCTTTTTTCGATAATCTCTCTTTTCAGCAATACGGGCGGCTTTACCTCTCAAGCCACGAAGATAATAGAGTTTTGCCCGACGCACTTTACCACGACGCACCAGCTCAACAGCTTCAATCAAGGGAGAATAAACAGGAAATACACGTTCGACCCCTTCACCATAAGAAATCTTGCGGACTGTAAAAGTCTCATTCAACCCACCGCCTGAACGGGCAATACACACGCCTTCATAAGCTTGAACACGCGTCCGCGTACCTTCCGTCACACGCACCATGACACGGACAGTATCTCCCGGTTTAAAGGCTGGAAATTGGCGCTTTTCTTCAATTTTTGCACATTGTTCAGCTTCAAGCTGTGCGATAATATTCATTTCTTTATCCTTCATGTTCTTTATCGAACAGTCAGAGCGCCCAACTCTTACCCAAAAAGCCTTGTTTTACGAAAAGATGCTCTTTAGGTTATGCCTTAACACAGGAGCGAATACACCATTCCTTCATTTTACTTTTGGAACTATAGAAAACCTTTTATTCAAAATTCTCTCAAAAAGAAAGTCATGCCATACACCACCTTATCCTATGAATCAAGTTTTCTGACGATTTTTATCATAACGCGCATAAAGATCAGGACGACGTTGACGTGTTAACAATTCGGCCTGTCTTTGACGCCAATCTGCAATCGCTTTGTGATGACCTGAGGTCAACACGGGCGGAATACCCCGCCCTTCGAAAAGAGAAGGACGCGTGTATTGGGGATGTTCCAGCAAACCATTTTCAAAACTTTCACACTTTGCAGAAGCTTGATTCCCCATTACACCAGGGAGAAGACGTATAATAGTATCTAAGATAACCAGTGCGGCGGTTTCACCCCCTGAAAGAATATAATCACCAATAGAGACTTCTTTTAATTCTCGTGCTTCTATGACTCGCTCATCAACGCCTTCAAAACGTCCACAAACCAGTGTTAAACCCGAATCACTAGCCAAACTCCGCGCATAAGCTTGGTCAAAAGGGCGCCCACGTGGACTCATCAATAATCTTGGCGAATCCTGTGGACAATAATCCAGCGCAGCTGCTAAGACATCCGCCCGCATCACCATACCAGCCCCCCCACCAGCGGGTGTATCATCAACGCTATGGTGTTTATCCAAAGCAAAATCTCTAATCTGCACTGTCTCCAGTGACCAAATTCCGCGTTCTAAAGCTTGCCCTGCTAAAGAATATCCTAAAAAACCAGGAAACATTTCAGGATAAAGAGTTAAAACGCGCGCCTGAAACTTCATTGTTATTTTTTCATCCTCATTTTATTCAACAAACTCTTTTAAGTCAAAATAGCATAAGCAAAATCAATATAACGCTATAGCGTTAATTAGAATCTTCTTAACCTGTGACCTGTTCAACACTGTACTTTTCGTACTTACACTTTCAAAAAAGACTCTAAAACTCAGGAATATTTTGAGATAAAATGCTACAATATCTGCTCAAAATGTTCTCTTAATCTTTTCATACTGTTCACTTTTTATTGACAAAATTCACCAGTTATTTTTCACTTTCACCTTTATTTTCATAGATTCAAGCCATTTCTTTACTGATCATTTTCTCTCCCATCACTAAGGCCAGCGGCCATGGGATCAACAATAAGAAAACCAGAATCCATACAAATTTCTGGTACCGCTACCTTACTAAAGGGAATAAGCACTCTTTTGCCTGTATTCAAACCTATTTCAAGCAAATCACCAGCCCCAAAATTATAAAAACCACATACTTTTCCTAAGATTTTTCCCCTGTATTCTTGAACACGCAAGCCTATTAAATCAACTTGATAAAACTCATCCTCATCCAAATCATCAATCAATTGATTACGCATCACATAAAGGCGAATTCCTTTTAAAGACTCAGCATCATTACGATTATCGATGCCTTTAAAACGCACAATGGCGTTATTTTTTTGTGTGCGAAGAGTTACAATTTCATAAGAACGCCCCATATCATCATAAAGAGTCCTGTAAGACTTAAAACGTTGTGGCTCGGCACTTAAAATTTTAACAAAAACATCTCCTCTTATACCGTGAGGCACACCAATAATGGCAAGATAGACTTTATTTTTAAGCTTTTCTTTATTATACTTCATGTAAAAACGTTATCTCTCAAAAATGAACCATCAATCTTAATCATTTCTACTCAATCTTGTTGCCATATAAGACAATCTTCCCAAAAGACCTTTCTTGGTAACAAAAACAAATTAATAAAGGAGAAAGTCTTATGGCAAATATTATGCTATTTTACAAAGATATCACGCCAATCAACAAAGTTTCACATAAAAATCTAAAATTTGCGCCACCAAGTGATATGTCTTTTGCCAAAGATACGCACTGGGTACCTTTAGCCAGTACTGAATATTTTCAAGCAGCCCTAGACTATCCTATTTTATTTATGTGCGCTGAAGATGAACAAAAAAAACGGCACTATACATCCGCCGCTCTTGTTGGTCTTTCTAACGACGAAAATGACTATATCTCTTCTGATAAAAGTTGGAAAACCAATACTTATGTTCCGGCTTTTGTTCGTCGCTATCCTTTTGTTTTAGCACAAATTAGCAATGAAAAAGAACTTTCTGTTTGCTTTGATCAACAGTCAGGAATGTTTAATGAAGTTGCAGGAACAGAACTTTTTAATTCTGATGGCTCTATTTCTCCTTTTATGGAAGAACGTATTCATTTTCTTGAAAGTTTTAAAATCGCGATGGAGAAAACCTCTGAATTTATTGATGCTCTTGTGGAAATGGATCTTCTCAGTCAAAAATCAATCAATGTGAAAAACGATAAGGGGCTTTCAGCGCAATTGGAAAATTTTTGGGTTGTTGACGAAGAAAAATTGAATAAATTATCAGCCAGCCAACTTGCCAAACTTCATAAAAATGGCTTTTTAGGATTAATTTTTGCGCATTTAATGTCAACGCATAATCTTTTAAAAATACTCTCTCTTAAAGGTGAAAAACAACTTATCAATCGTGAAGAGCAACCTGAAAAGAAGAATGGTCACGTCGACGATAAAAAATCTACAAAGAAAGAAACTCTCAACTAGATAATGCCAATAAAAAACGACAAGAGAAAAGATGAAAATAGTCCTCTCATTCCAGCCGACCATGCGGTTTTAACTGCAAGGAAAAACTGGTTAGAGCATCTCGTAAAAAACCGTCGTATGTCCGTACAAACAGCACAAGCCTATGAACGTGATACGCGGCAATTTTTATCTTTTCTCTGTCAACATTTAAGCCAAGCACCAACTTTCACAGATCTCGCTCATTTGCGCGTTAGTGATTTGCGTGCTTATCTTGCTTATCGGCGTACAAACAATGTCAGTGCGCGCTCTTTAAGCCGCGCAATAGCGGGCATCCGTTCTTTTTTCAAATACCTATCTCGCGAAGGAATCGTCAATATTCCCGCAGCTCAGCTTATCCGAAGCCCCAAACATCCAAAGTCGCTCCCAAAACCTTTAGCGATACAATCAGCTCTTCACGTCGTCAAACAAGAAAATCAGCTAGAAAACGAAGCTTGGATTAACGCGCGCAATGCCGCTGTCCTTATGCTTCTCTATGGCTGTGGAATGCGCATATCAGAAGCCTTAAGTCTCACACCAGAACAATTTTCTGACCCTGAAAAAGTAAGTTTATTCATAACAGGAAAAGGGGGAAAAACACGCCTTGTCCCTCTCATCAAAATTGTTTACGAGGCTGTACAAAATTATCTCAAATGTTGCCCATATCCTTTAAAAGATAACCAACCCATGTTTCGCGGTGCGCGAGGTGGTCCCTTACAGCCAGCTATTATTCAAAAAACTGTACGCAACTTACGCACAAGTCTTGGTTTGCCAGAAACAGCCACCCCCCATACACTACGTCATTCTTTTGCCACCCATCTTTTATCACGAGGAGGAGATTTGCGAACGATTCAAGAACTTCTTGGGCACGCGAGTCTTTCCACCACACAAACCTATACCCATGTTGATACAGATCATTTGTTGAAAATTTACCAAAAAGCCCATCCTCGTTCTTAAATCCTCGTTCTTAAAAAAGTCTCATCAAAAAAATTAAAATGTTTCAACCTCAAGTGCCAAGGCATGGACACAAGTTGCTAACTCTTCTTGTAAAACTTTATAAATCGCTCGATGGATTTCTACGCGCGTCATCTTGGAAAAAGAAGAAGATAAAATTTTCACGCGAAAATGTGTTTCTCCTTTACCATCAAAAGCATGTTCATTATGAGGATGTCCATCATGAAGATGACTCTCATTAATCACTTCAAGTTTCTGCGGATGAAAAGCATCCTGAAGCTTTCTCTTGATTATTGTTTCTATAGACATTTTTCATTCCTTAACAAAATGAAAGTGTAAGAATACACCTTTTCCATAATTAAATAAGTGTGAAAACAAATTTTTTAAAAGTCAATTCTTGTAAAATTAATCAATTTTGCATAAACCAATAATATGGCAATAACATCTAAATTATTCGATTCAATTCGCATAAGCTCAAATAAAAAACAAAAGTCTGAGCCAGAAGCGCAACAGTGTCAGTGGGAAGGGTGTGAAAAGACAGGAACCCATAAAGCACCGGCAGGTCGAAATCACGAAGGACAATATCTACATTTTTGTATTGAGCACGTGCGTGCTTATAATAAAAATTTTAATTACTTCTCGGGTCTTAGCAATCAAGATATCGCAAAATTCCAAAAGGACGCTCTTACAGGGCATCGACCAACATGGCCTACAGATCTTAGCAATGGTACATCGAAAAAAACTGCTGCCAATTATGCAAAGATTCGCTCTGGAACAGCAGCCTATCAAAATCGTATGCGTGATCCCTTCTCGCTTTTTACGGGACGGCATTCAAGCAATAATTTCTCACGAAAATTAAAGCCCTTAGAAGCAAAAGCTTTTGATACATTGGGACTAAAAGCAAACGCTTCAGCAGAAGATATCAAAATGAAATATAAAGAGTTGGTAAAAAAACACCATCCTGATTCCAATGGTGGTAATCGTGCTTCTGAAGAGCGCTTTCGCGATGTTTTGCATGCTTATAATTTGCTCAAAAAATCTGGTTTATGCTAAAAAATATACACTGATATGAACCCATTCTCATTGAGATCATCACTCTTTACATAAAACATTCTTGTCTTCACAAAACATGATAGAATAGATAAAGACGATCTTCTTTCATCTCATCTTCCTTCATCTCTAAGGCTCTCGTTAGAGCATTGCATAAATGCTCTAACTCTTGTATCGTTTTCTCATGAAATAAATAGCGTTCTTTCCTAGCCATAAACATCATGACAAATCTTAACCTTGAAAATACACCCGATATTACACTTTGCGCTCGTGACTTATTTCATATTGAAACAGATATGAATGTTCCTGCTTTTAGTACAAAAAATTCACATGTTCCTGATATTGATCCCGATTATCTTTTTGATCCGCAAACAACTTTAGCGATTCTTGCAGGTTTTACTTTTAACCGTCGTGTCATGGTTTCCGGCTATCATGGTACAGGCAAATCAACGCATATTGAACAAGTTGCTGCTCGTCTTAATTGGCCTTGTCTTCGCATTAATCTGGACAGTCATGTAAGTCGTATCGATCTTGTAGGAAAAGACGCTATTGTTTTAAAAGATGGCTTACAAGTCACTGAATTTAAAGAAGGCATTTTACCATGGGCTTATCAAAATAATATTGCTCTTGTTTTCGACGAATATGATGCGGGACGTCCTGATGTTATGTTTGTTATCCAACGTATTCTTGAAACCTCTGGCAAACTCAGCTTACTTGATCAAAGCCGCGTTATCTCTCCTCACCCAGCATTTCGTCTTTTTGCAACGGCCAATACTATTGGGCTTGGTGATACAACAGGGCTTTATCATGGTACCCAACAAATCAATCAAGCCCAAATGGATCGCTGGTCTATTATTACGATACTTAATTATTTACCCCATGATAAAGAGGTTGATATTGTTTGTTCAAAGGTCAAATCTTTTCAAACGGCTGAGGGGAAAAAGACAATTTCACAAATGGTTCACGTTGCTGATATGGTCCGCCAAGCTTTTATCAATGGGGATCTTTCAACAGTCATGAGCCCGCGGACTGTCATTACTTGGGCAGAAAATACCACAATTTTTCAAGATATTGGCTTTGCCTTCCGATTAACCTTTCTCAATAAATGTGATGAACTCGAACGTGCCAGTGTCGCAGAATTTTATCAACGCGCCTTTGGACAAGAACTTCCCGAATCACTCATGCAAGGTGTCTTGTCTTAAAGGAATATGTCAATTATGGCGATCACCCCTGACGACAACAGCAAAAATCAAATAAACAATCCTCCCCTCAATAGGCTTGATAGTGGAACGTTTAAGAAAGCTCTTTCTACTTGTATGCGTGCCATTGCAGGTACATCCCACCTCGAAGTTTCCTTTAGTCATAACCGTCCATCTTTAAGCGAAAATTGTGCACGTTTACCAGAATTACCACAACGCGCTACAGATAAAGATATCACCATTACCCGCGGCTTAGGTGATTCTATGGCTCTGCGCAAAGCATGGCATAATAACCGCATTCACATGCAGTTTTCTCCACGAGAATCAGAAGCACAAGCTATCTTTGATGCCCTTGAACAAACACGTGTTGAAGCAATCGGTACTTTAGCCATGGAGGGGCTTGCAAAAAACCTTGATGTCATGCTCGCCGATAAATACAAAAGAGCTCATTATGAAAAGATTAATAACCAAAGTGAAGCCCCTATCCAAGAAGCGATTGCCCTTTTATTGCGCGAAAAAATAACAAAGCGTACAGCCCCAAAAGAAGCAGGTCCTGTCTTAGAATTATGGCGCCAAGAACTTGAACAAAAAGCTGCAGCAGAGCTCAATGAACTCACACATCATATTTACAATCAACAAGCTTTTGCACAGATCGTTCGCCAAATGCTTGCTACCCTCCAAATAACAGTGCAACAAGATGAAACTTCAAACAGCGAAAATGATAAAAAATTAAAAAACGAATGTGAACCTCAAGATCAAACAGAAGAAGAAAATAAAAACAAAAAACACGCTCAAAGTGAAGAACAAACCAGCACAGAACAAGAAAGTGATGTACAAGACGAAGGAAAAACACAAGCGACACAAACAAACGACATTGATCAAACTGACGGTGAGCAAAAAAATAGCTCTTGGCAAGAAAAGCCAGACAAATTCAAACGTCTTTTTTCCGATTCAGAGCAAATGGAAAAACTTGGCAATTATAAAATCTTCACCCGTCAATTTGATGAAATTTTGGAAGCAGCCGATTTTTGTTCTGAAAACGAGTTAGATCACTTACGCCGTTGTCTTGATAAGCAAATTAATCATCTTCAAAACATTGTTGGACGTTTAGCCAACCGCCTCCAGCGACGCCTTATGGCACAACAAAATCGCAACTGGAACTTTGACCTTGAAGAAGGATATCTCGATACAGCAAGGCTTCCACGCCTGATTATTGATCCCATGCAGCCCCTTTCTTTTAAAATGGAAAGCAACACCCAATTTCGAGATACGGTTGTTTCACTCCTCATTGATAATTCTGGTTCAATGCGCGGGCGCCCCATTAGCGTTGCCGCAAGTTGTGCTGATATTTTAGCACAAACGCTTGAGCGTTGTGATGTCAAAGTTGAAATTTTAGGTTTTACCACCAAAACTTGGAAAGGGGGGAAATCACGCGAAAAATGGCTCGAGCAAGATAAACCTCATCATCCTGGGCGTCTGAATGATTTGTGTCATATCATCTATAAAAGTGCTGACACCCCATGGCGTCGCGCACGCCGCAATCTAGGTTTGATGATGCAAGAAGGTTTACTCAAAGAAAATATCGACGGGGAAGCTTTAATTTGGGCACATCAACGCCTTTTATCACGCCGTGAACAACGCCGCATTCTCATAGTCATTTCTGATGGTGCCCCTGTTGACGACTCAACACTATCGGTCAACGCCAGCAACTACCTAGAAAAACATTTACGCGCAGTGATTCAAGAAATCCAAACCCATTCCCCTATCGAACTCATTGCCATTGGCATTGGTCATGATGTCACCCGTTATTACCAACGTGCTGTAACAATTATGAATGCCGAAGAGCTTGCAGGGGCCATAACAAAACAACTAGAAGCACTTTTTAGTGATAAAACACCTCAAACTTTATAAGAAATAAACCCGCCTAACTCAGCAACAGTTACATTTAAAAAAAACATTTCTATCATTAAACCATCGGAATTTGATGGCTAACAACCTGAGAAGATAATCCTACAAATTGAATATCAAACTTTAAGGACGCTTCTACTTTACTAGATGCATTATGAATTCTAAAAGAAATACTCCATCCATCTTCAAAAATTATAATAAGTTTGTTTTTACTTTCTGGTTTTATTGAAACTGATAAAATTTTGCTTGGAATTTTCCATTTACGACCATATCCTAGAGTACCATTCAAATTAAAAGACTGAATAATCACCCGTTTTTGTTTAGATCTTGTATCTATCATAATCTTATAAAAATCATAAGAACCTATAACATACTGAAACAATAGCTTAACAAATTTATCTTGATAATCTAAACAAAGCCTTTGAAGTTCTTTAGAGAAAGATTCTAAAATTGGTAGATAAATTCTACTTTCTTTATCACCTATGTCTCTAAAAAACATTTTCTTATCTCTAAGCTCTATTAAATAATCAAAAATAGGCCTAATTTCATTAAAGTAAACGCTGCTACAAGGATAACCTGTCCATTCTTTACCAAAATCTATTTTACTTGAAAGGCGAGGATGTTTGATAGCGCTATGATTATGTTTTGCAGAAATACCAATAGGATTTTCAGGAACTTTTAAAATAATATCACGGACATCTCCTTTGATCCCAACAGAATCTTCTTGAAGAACAATAGTTTTCGTATTTCTAATATTTTTATCATGTAACTGTAAGAAAACAGCTGCTTCAATAGAAGCAAGATTTAAAAGTCTTTTGTCAGTGTCATTAAATAAATTATAAAAAGATTCCGCTACTTGAAAGGATGAATTAAATTCTATAGGAGCCTTTGTTGCTTTTTTAAACCCCATGGCCAAAGCATATTCAAAGGCTTTTCCATTTTCTACCTGATTCATGTGATTTCCTAAAGATCCTTACTCAAAATTACAAGTTCATTTGACTTTTTATTGTTTCCCATGCCGTAAGTCCATTCAGGATTAAGTATTTTATGTCCTTTATAAAGTTCTCTAACTTCCACACAATCATTATAAGATAAAACCCATCCCTGACGCTTTCTTAAAAGTTCAGCAAGAGCTTGATGATCAAAAGAATTATGTTTATCGCCTTTTTGACCGTAAAGTTTTTGATTAATAAGATATGGAGGATCACAATAAAGAAAATCATTAAAGTGTTTAGGAATACTTTCTGTAAAATCTCTGTGTTCCACTGTAAAATTTTCAATCTTAAAATCTTTAAGCCGTTCAATAGAACGATAATTGAATCGAGGATGTCCTGGAGACATACCGCCAGAAAGTGTTGTTCCAGAAAAAGAAGAACGATTAAGAGCAAAAAAAACGGCAGCAATCTCTAATTGATTTCTGATACTGCCAAAAGTTTTTTGGAGATTATAAAACATTGCAGGAGTCATATCTTCGTATTCTCTCACTTTCTCTGCAAGGGCTGAAGCATCTTTCAAAAGCATCTGCCAAAAAATAACAAGCGGCTTAAAAGCATCATAAGCATAAACCTTTGTTCCTATTTTTGCTAAGGTTAATTCAATTGAACCGCCTCCTACAAAAGGAGAACATAAAGTTTTTTGTTTCCTTATGTAGTTATTAATAATCATAGGAACAGCACGACTCTTCCCTCCAGGATAACGAAGAGGTGATCTTACAATAGGTCGCTCAATAGGCTTTTTTTGTTTTTTCAAAGAAGTTAATATAAAATTATCAAATATAGCCTCTCTTTGATTTATTATTTTGTTCATACTATCAGCTCCAAGTATCACATTTTCTAACTCACAATATATCTGAAATAAACACTCGAAGCATTATGCCAAATTTTACAGAGAGCGCATTACAACGACCTGTAAATCACTAGCATATCTGCGCAAACATTTGCTACTAAAAATAATGATAAATACCAGTATAGCCACACTTTAAAACTGCCAAAATTTGTTTCATTGGTATTTAGTTTTCTATTTATACACTACTCAAGTGTGTATCAATTTGCTTTTATCTCTATAAGAATTAGGCTTCTTATCTCTGAAATAACATCTGTGCCTATTTATATCCCTAAAAAGAATGGATTGCTCTTTAATAGCTTCAAATATGGTTGAATATAGATATGCCCCCCTGTTGCAATCCGAAAATATTTTTTACAAATGAGACACATACAAATATATTTATGAAGTAAATCATAATCGGGCTCAAAAGGCTCTCCACCAGAAAGAATAATAAAATCAGATTTTATGTCATTTATTATATATAAAGATTCAGGCAACGCGTCATCTCTCACCACACATTCGGACAATGATTGCAGACCGCACTGCAATTTTCATTACAAATTACAATATTATCGCTCATGAAATTTCCTATTCAAGTTCATATAATCCAATAGTAATTGTTTCATGAAAATATTTTGGTATAGAGAAAGATCAGAAATTTTTTTAGCTACAAACGCTTTTATCATTGGTAAAGCTTCATCCTTTGATAGAGACAGCAAATGAGAAATATAGTCTATCCGTTCTTCTAAATTGAGAGATAATCTTGGACTGGTGAAAAATGTTAAGATATCCAATTCCGGACTGGCTTCTTGACATAAATCCCAATCCACTACCATAAAAGAGTTATCAGAAGTAACAATGATATTATCAGGATGTAAATCTCCATGTGATAAGGTTATATTCCTGCTTAATCGATCTTGAAAGATCTTATTGATTTGATCAATAATCACCTTTTGATGTAGAAAATCCATTCGGCTCAATACAGTACCCCGGATAAACTCCCATTCGACGACTTCATCGCAAAGTGTTATCAAATTTGGTGCAGGATAGAGACTTTGTCGAAAAGAGCCATTCTTAATGTTTTCATTAATGCATGATGCTTCCGGATAAATTTGCCCATAGCAAAACTCTTGATGTTTGCGTTTCAAGAAATGTTGTTTTGACGATTGTGCATTTTCAGGCTGTAACCAAATGATTTCTTGTTTTCTGAGAAAAATAATTAAAGCAGACACCCCAAAAATCACAGCCATAACCACTGCCAACCACAAATTAGCTTGCCAGAATGTTGAAAAAACATGACCGTATAAAAAACTGAATGCAAAGGATACAATAGCTGTAATAATGGCTGTAAATGATAAAACAGTCGCGATAGCTTTGGGATCAATCAGTGAATTTATAAGAAGAGACGACAGATAAGATCGATAAGCAGACTTAAAAACACATAGCAGTAAAAATCCTAATATAAGAGCCGCAATGATTTGAAATGACATGAGAAAAAAAGCAATGGTTACCATACAACCAATCATTAAGACGGGAAAAATAGGATTTTGAAACTTTGAAAAATATTTCTGAAACAATATATTGGAACTTGCTGAAAAAAAATTCCCAATGATAAAAATAATCGAAACCAAAATAGCAGGTTGAAATGGCAAAAAATCAGAAAATGCGATAGAAACAGTTCGATTATTAACCAAAATAGCAAAAGCTGAAACTGCACTTAAAAAAATAAGAGTGAAGCGATAAGGATTTTTGACTTCTTTACGGCTGGCGCACATAACTGTGAAAATATTCGGATGAGCGTTGATATGAAAACTATCTAATCCTTTCGTCAGTTTTGAAAACATAAAAATAGCAAAAATTAATGAAAGGACTTGAAAAATCACAGGCAATGCAGGATGCACATAATAAAGTATTCCCCCTAAAAAAATAAGTACCGTTGTCACACTATAGGTAACAGCAGCCACTTCGGACTTAACGGAAAACAGTGTGCGATGCTTTGGTACTACAGAAAAGAGTAAACTATCTTCCGCACCTGAAAAACAAGCGGCTGCTAATGTGATACACAACAAATAAGTGGCGTAAGAAAAATATGCATAATTCATAAAAAGAGCTAAAAAACCGCAAAGAAAGAAAAACAGCCCAGTATAAATAATGCGTTTACTTCCATAAACATCTGATAATAAACCCAAGGGGACTTCTAAGATCAAAGGAAGCAATAAAAAATAACTACCGATTAAAACAATATCCGCTTGCGACAAATGCAATTTTTCTGACAAAAAAAGTGGTAAAACAGCAACCACTAGAGCAGTAGACTTGCTAACACTATAAATCTTAAATTGCTTAACCTTATCCACAAAATACCTTCCCACGACATCCGCTACATGCGCCAGATTCTTTCAAAGATTTTAAAACGCTTTGAGCAGACCAATCTATTGCCTCATAATTTTGTAGATTCCCAAAAGCTTCTGAATAAAAGCAATTTTTTAAATCTCCATTATAGTCCAATACCAAGGATAAAAATGGAAATAAACACATTAACGGCGACGAAACGTACGTAGAATTTTCGCCTAAGTAATAATTAATACAATTTACAAAATTTTGTGACGTCCATGCGATTTTCCTTTCTTGGAACTTTTTATCTATATAAATCTGGAGGGGGGATTCTTTCCTTGATAGTTCATCTCTCAAATGAAAAAGTGAAGCGTTTGGCGGAAGAGTTTTGTTTCTTAAAGCCTTAGATCGATCTTTTGTATTATTTTTTCTAGAAAAACTAAATGACAACGTATCGAGCGGGCTGAATCCGATATAATCGACATCTTTGCTTATACAAAAATCGATAAAATTAATAATATTTTCTAGAATCTCTTTGGTAACTGTCGCTCTTATTCCTATACTTTGCAGAGGTTGAAGATTCTTTTAACTATTTCAATGTTTTTCCACACGCGATCAAATTTATTCGCCCCCCGTATATCATAATATCCTTGGACACTAATCGAATCCATAAAAATAACAATTTCTTTTATGTCATACTGTGAAATTCATAAATTTTTATGCAATAAGATGCCATTGGTATTTAATTCAAACAGGCAGATCTAGTTCATTCAACCTTAATAAAATATCTTCAAGCTCCAGATGCATTAAAGGTTCTCCCCCAGAAAGCATCACTGAGGCAGCTCCTTTTTCTTTCAACATTCTAAATAAGGATATTAAACTTTCTGGAGTATGGCAATTTTTTCCTTAATCTTCCAGCAATCGCACATCGTAGAAGAGCTATTGCAATTCTGGATAATATGTATAATAGGTGTTACAGGTGCCCATAATTTTTTAAGATCAAAAATCGAATCTGACGCACTAATCAAGTTTTCCTTCTTTAAAAGACGCCATTATAGAATATAATGTACATTGTCTTTCCTTTAGAAAAACAAGAGAACAAAGATTATTATTTGTTACAAGCAAAAGAGGAGTCGTCTTTTGCATGACTTTGATAAAGAGGGAGTTTCACAATGTTAAGAATTGTTCCATAAGGAATCAACATCAATAGGCTCATAATAATTTTTACGGAGAAATCGCCAAAAGCAAGCGAAAGCCAAACGGGCATGCCTATCCCACCCAAAACAGTACTCTCTACTAGTGAACTATCAGCATAGCCTGTCATCTTATCAAGAAGAGCAAAAGAGCTCGAAAAAGCAAGAGAAAAAAACAACAATGTATCCAACGCCGAACCAACCAACGCCGCTGCTAAAGGTGCTTTCCACCATGTTTTTCGTCGCAAAGGCGTAAAAACAACGATATCAAGGAGTTGCCCAAATAAAAATGCTAAACTAGAAGCAAGTGCAAGCCGTGGTGTTGCCAATATCCAAGAAACAAAAACACCAGCAAAAAAACCAGCATAAACTACACGCCGCGCAGCAGATGGACCGTAAAAACGATTGGTCAAATCATTGATGAGAAAAGCAAATGGATAGGTAAAAGCCCCATAAGTCAAAAGTTCATTTAAATCAAACCAATAGACGGGATATTGAACCAAAATATTAGAAGCAGTGACCGCAAGGCACATTGCTAAAATAGAAAAAACAACATATCTTCTCTTTTGCTTTTCTAATAAAAGACCGCTTGAAAACATTTTTTTAACCTGGGGTATGGAACCAATAAAATAATAGAGCGATCAACGAGAGAAAAGCCCCAAAAGCGAATTTCTGGAACAAAGATCGGTGATTAAAAAGTCAATCCACCAAAGATAACGATACGAACAATCACGCTGCCTGTTCAGCCTTTTGCTCACTTTCTTGCTCAGCCTTTTTCTTAACGATTTGGCGCTTTAACAAACGCGCACGTTGTGACAACTCTTTATCGTCTGCCTTGACCAAAAAACCATCAAGACCACCACGATGCTCAACAGAACGCAACGCACTCGCTGAAATACGCAAGCGATAACTTTGCTGCAACACTTCTGAAATTAATGTCACATTGCAAAGATTTGGCAAAAAACGACGCCGAGTCTTATTATTCGCATGGCTAACATTATTACCATACAGAACCGTTTTCCCTGTCAATTCACATGCACGAGACATAAACTTCACCCTTAAACTCTTAAGAAACTTTCAAATCCCTATACCCAAAGAACACAATGAATGCAAAACACGCACAATGCGACCTTGAACGGGCACCATTGGGAAGTTTCTTTCTAATAGGGGGTCGACAACAAAAGGTCAAGTCTTTTATAAATCTTTTATAAAACCTTTTTCATCTCTTGGCTGACTCATCCTTCATCTTTTTCCAAAATCAAGGCGTGCAAATTCCGCTAAAAAGCGTACAAAATGCTTTTTTAAAAAGCATACCGTGTTAGAATAAAAATCTATTGTCCTGAAAGGAAGCATACATCATGAGCAAAAAAGCCCCCTCCATGACAAAGCTTCAAGGAAATTCTTGCTGTTTTTCTTTTATTTTGTTTGGAACTTTATGCGTTTGTTTTTTTCTTCTCTTTAGTGCATTAGGCATATGGCAAGTACAACGGTTAAACTGGAAAAAAAATCTTATCACGAGTGCCAATCAGCGCGTTCACTTAGCCCCCATAAAAGCCCCTAGGAAAGATCAATGGGCAGAGGTTACTTTTGAAAAAGATGAATATCGACCGGTTGTGATCACAGGAAGTTTTTTAAAAAATAAAAATATTTTGGTCACGGCTGCTGCTCAAAACACCACGGGTTACTGGGTTTTGACTCCTTTAAAAACCGCAGACAACACACTGATCTTTATCAACCGTGGCTTTATCCCCATGGACGAACGTAACAATTTTCAACACCCAGAGCCATTGCATACACATGTCTCATCTCAACAAAATTCGACCACAAACACAGAACAAACGACAATTATCGGTTTATTACGCATGAGTGAAAAAAATGGATTTTTTCCACGCAAAAATAATCCTGACAAGAATATATGGTATACGCGTGATCTTCCCGCTATGGCACAAAAACTTGGGTTATCCACTGTTGCCCCTTATTTTATTGATGCCAGAAAAACATCTCCACAAGCAAACCTTCCCGTTGCTGGTCTTACGATGATCCATTTTCGCAACAATCATCTTGTTTACGCAATCACGTGGTTTATTTTAGCTGCTGGTATGTTAAGCGCTTTTCTCTTTTTGCTACGGCAAAAAGATTAAAAAATAGCAAGTAAAATATCCATTCCCAATATAGTTTTCATTAAACTGTCTGGCCTTTTCATAATAAAGAAGATCTTAACATTGTTATATTGAACGTTTACACAACACAAAATTTGTTTTTTAAGAATTAATTATTTGATTTATAACGGTAATCTTATCATTTTCTAACTTTGAAAAAAACCTCAAATATCTGTAAAACGCTCTTTTTCTTCAAATCTTCTGATCAAAACCAGCAAAATCATTCTCGTACTTCCTCCACAAGCAGAGAGAACCGTACAGAAAAAGTTATTGAAAATAAGAAGCTCAATACTTCCTTCCTCTCAAATATCAAATATTGTTAAAGCAAGCGTTATTAAAGTATAAAGAGAATGAGCGTCCCAACCTAGCACCTTTAATTATAGATCATGGGCCTAAAGGATTTTTATACTATTCACGAAGGATTTACACGACACTCTTCACAAGACAACCATAAAATGAAAGGTAATTCATTGAAAAATGATTACTTTAAAATAAACGCGCGTTTCGACTATTACAATTTCATATTTTTGCTGATTATTTCCCATCTCTCAAAAATAAATCAAACGGGCATGTGGAACATTCTTGCCTTTATCTCACAGACAAAAGCAAATACAATAGAAAATATACAAATGCGTTTTGTATTTCAAGCCTGCTATGAAGATGTAAAGATTGAGTTAAATGAGACTTTTTATCCTTATCATAACACCTCCCATGACGGTATTTTACAGTATAAGAAAAAAGAGGAATCATCGTATATTTTAAAAAGGCAGTTTATCCTTTCAGTGTATTTTGCTAAAGGCTTGTGCTATAAATGTATAAACTTTTTTTCTAGAATTTTAACTTTTTCATTGTTTAAGGCTTCTGTTATGGGTGTCGTTGCCAAAAATTTTCCTATACCTGATCTTCATCAGGTTCGTCGTGTTCTTCTTTCTGTGTCTGATAAAACGGGTGTGGTTGCCTTTGCAAAAGCCCTTCATACGACTTACAATATTGAATTGATTTCAACAGGAGGAACAGCCAAAACTCTCATAGCTGCTGGTTTACCTGTAAAAGATGTTGCTGAAGTTACTGGATTTCCTGAAATAATGGATGGGCGTGTAAAAACACTCCATCCTTTGATTCATGGTGCTTTGTTAGGGGTAAGAGAAGATCCTAGCCATAGGGAAGCTATGGAAAAGAACAACATTCATGGTATTGATCTCTTGGTGGTAAATCTTTATCCTTTCGAAGAGACACTCCAATCGGGGGCTGATTCACAAACAATTCTTGAAAATATTGATATCGGTGGACCGGCCATGATTCGCGCTGCGGCAAAAAATTATGCTTATACCGGTGTTGTAACAGCGATAAATGATTATGATTCGATTCTAGAAGAATTAAAACAGCATAACGGATGTTTAAGCTTATCCATGCGCCATCAGTTAGCAATGCGTGCATATGCGCACACCGCTGCTTATGACACGGCAATAGCAGCATGGTTTGCACGGGATTTAAAAATTGAAACACCATCATGGCAGAGTTTTTCTGGTCATCTTGAAAGTGTTATGCGCTATGGAGAAAATCCACATCAACAGGCAGCATTTTATCGCAATAATGAAAAGCGTTTTGGCGTTGCAACAGCAAAACTTTTACAAGGTAAAGCACTCTCTTATAACAATCTGAATGACACAGATGCAGCCTTTGAGCTTGTGGCAGAATTTGATCCGCAAAAAACCGCTGCTGTTG
The DNA here is from genome assembly GCF_028618425.1 of Bartonella sp. ML70XJBT. Classification (NCBI taxonomy): domain Bacteria; kingdom Pseudomonadati; phylum Pseudomonadota; class Alphaproteobacteria; order Hyphomicrobiales; family Bartonellaceae; genus Bartonella; species Bartonella sp. ML70XJBT. Next base: position 44,212 of record NZ_JAQISX010000007.1, on the reverse strand, counting down.
CTCTTATTAAGCATGCCAATCCTTGTGGTGTTGCGGAAGGAAAAAATTTGAAAGAAGCTTATTTAAAAGCTCTTATGTGTGATAATGTATCTGCATTTGGTGGAATTGTTGCTTTAAATCAAACTCTTGATGAGGAATGTGCAGAAGAGATTGTTAAAGTTTTCACGGAAGTGATTATTGCGCCTGATGCAACAATGGCGGCACGTGAAATTATTTCCAAGAAAAAAAATCTTCGTTTGCTCATTACAGGTGGCGTTCCTAATCCCCGTTGTGGAGGACTGCTTGCAAAAACACTTGCAGGAGGCATTTTAGTGCAATCACGTGATAATGTGGTGGTTGATGATCTTAAATTGCAAGTGGTGACAAAACGAGCACCAACTCAAGATGAAATGCGTGATCTTCAATTTGCTTTTCGTGTAGCAAAACACGTTAAATCAAATGCTATTGTATATGCAAAAAATAGTGCAACAGTTGGTATTGGCGCTGGACAAATGAGCCGCATCGATTCAGCAAAAATTGCTGCAAGTAAAGCCGCAGAAAGTGCAAGGAGAGCAGGCTTAACAGAAACTCTCACAAAAGGGTCAGTGGTTGCATCCGATGCATTTTTTCCTTTTGCAGATGGTTTATTAGCAGCAGCTAAAGCAGGTGCAACAGCAGTCATTCAACCAGGAGGCTCCATGCGAGATGAAGAAGTTATCACTGCTGCGGATGCAGAGGGTTTAGCGATGGTTTTTACAGGAATACGACATTTCCGTCATTAATATAACTGAGATGATCTCCTCTTCATATAAGAAAAACGTTATATAAAACAGACATTTCAAGAAATTTTTCATAGATCATATATCGACTGATAACTGTTAAAATAGGAGAAGTTATTCAATTCAATCGAGAGAATTTACGCGTAATAAAGAAGTTATCACTACAGAAAATACATATAATTTAGCCATTGTTTTAGGAGTAAGATATCACCGTTATTAATACATTTCCCTTTTACATGAAACCCGTATTAAAAAGGTTCTGTTCCTGTATGTAGATGCATACCTGTTATGACATTATAGCACAAACTATTTTTAGCAATATGCTCTATCTTAAGCAGAAGAGTATAACAAAGTTTGAGTACAGGATATGAATATTATACGTTCTTATAGTAATTGGCGCCGTTATCGCCGAACCGTTAATGCGTTGAGCCGTCTTTCAACATATGAACTTAATGATCTTGGTATTTGTCGAGGTGATATTGATTCCGTTGCGCGGCGCTATTCGCGTAAATCTTTCTAAGAGTTTTTTCTAAGAGTTGTTTGAAGAATGTTTGAGAGAGTACTTTACGATACAGAAACAAACGTTTTGAAGCTTGTTGTTATGACTTCGTTTTTGGTGTAATAATACTTTCGTATAAGAACACAAAGTAGAAGTTTTTTGCTCCAGTGCCTTACTGTAATGTTGTTTCTGAAACTCTCAATGTTTCTATGACGTACGGCTTTTCATTTACCAAAAATGTTCATTACATTGCGTGTTTGATGAAAGACTTTACTGGAGGGGTATCTTATTCCAAATCTATTTATATTGGATCAACTAGAGCCCTGTCTCTTGTACATGACAAGCAAGGAGAATCTGCGTAGAGTGAAATTGTAAAAAAGACACTAAAAATACTTATAATGAACCGTCTCAAACGCCAAGGAAAGTGTCGCAACATTAAAAGCGGGCCTAGGGTGTGATGGTGTTAGCGTATTACTCTATAAGCAGCCATAATGTGATCAAAATAAAGAATATTAGGTAGTATCCTCCAGAATTTTTTGACGATAAAAAACCATTTACTTTCTCTTAAGACCTTTAAAAGAATGAAGATTCTTAAAACGAGGACCGATCTGTCAATAATGATCTGTCAACACCCCCATTTCCACTAGAGAATCCCCCTCTTAGCACGACCACATGAGATTCTATAGGCAAATTTTTCTTCAAAATATTCATCCCACACTTACAAAAAAATACTTCCGTGTAAAAGTTTACACAGTCCTTAAATAGGATATACCCCCCAATAAACGATGATGTTTTAGGACATGAAAATAAAACGTTATAGACGATAAGAACAATGTTTTGATTTTTTATCAAACGGCTTTACGAATAAAACGCCAGCGAACCTTTTCCTGAAATGCAGGGCGAAAATATAAAACGATCTGCTGTGTCCGTTGTGGACCTGCTAATTCCGCAAAATCAACTGAATCTTCAAGACAAATATCCGCATCAGGGGAAATAAAATACCATACTTGCTCGCCCCTCACGTGCCCATTCTTTACCGCTAAACACACACGCTCACCATCGTAGTTAACATCAACTTGTGGATGAAGATGAAACCGAACAGCAACATGATCTTGTTCACTTTGTGCTCTTTTATGTCTCTTTCCCTCTTTATTGGGCATAAAAAAACGATCAAAACCTTCGATCATATCTCCATTTGTCGCCAAAATAAGACCGCGCTCATGAATAAGATTAAAGGGTCGTATATAACCATTATGGCTCGCAATAAAACCTGTTTTTTCTGAATCCTCTATACGGCGTACTTGAACTTCCTTGGGTCCATCAAACAAAAGAGAAGCGCTATTTTTCTTTTTTTTGTAAAAAACGCCCACCGAACAATCATTAAGCGTCGCTGTTGAATGCGCTGCGGTAACACGTCCTAAATGTCGATAATCTTTCCGTCCATCAGGGTTAACACCGGTATTGATAATAAAACGGTGTCCTTGTGAAGACATTTCAAAAGACAAACATCCCGAACAAGCCTGCTGTGCTACAAAGCGTGGTGGAAATTTTCCCGTATCGGCAATAATTGTTGTTTGATTGGCTTTTAAGCGCTGAAACCCTGAATAACGCGCATAACTAAAAGGATGGCCTCCTGTTTCATCAAGCTCCAAAAGTGTCGATAACCGTTCCGATACGAGAGGACCAACCCCATTAAAATGCGCCAGTGTTTGATCCTCATGGATAAAGAATCGCAAAGCTGGTAACATACGCTCAACAGAATCAATCAAAATACGGGGAGCTGTTTCATTGCTCCGCATAAAAAGGTAACGTAAAGATAATAAATCTGATAATAAATTAAGCAAAATGATAGGGCTACGGGAAATATGCCCACCATCAATCAAAATCTGAAGCGAAAGCTCTTCTATAAGCGTGTTTTGTACCTTTTTTTTCACGGCTGCAGAAACAGGCAAAGCAAGAGATGCGAACGTCAAAGCTGTTGCTGCTTGTAACCGTTGATCATTGTGCTCCATACTGCAAATTATTACGCGCAAATAACGAAATTGCAAACCAAGTGCACGTAAAAAGCGTTTTTCAAACCGCTCGCTTGCCCCTTCTAACAACATTTTTGAGTGACAAATCCACGAGATCAAACGCCGCGCTACAACAGGACCACTCCAAGCAAGCCCTTTTACCTTTTTGCCAGCGTGGTCTAGCCAATCTTCTAAAAGAGAACGTGCATGCGCTGCAGCTAAATCACTTTCTGCTGCTTCCATATGGCGCAACCAATGAAAATCATGTAGAGCCGCTTCCCATTCCAGTGTTGGCGAAACCAATGAAAAGGGTGAAACAGCACCAGAATGAACAGTATGACCCGCAAAAGCAAAACGACCGTGATAAAATTCATGCGCCATCATCGGATCAGCCACATGCAAATCAATGGGATGGGCTAAAATTTTATGAGGACGAAACCCTGAAAACCGCCAACGAAACAATGGACCAACCCATAAACGCCGCACAACATGCTGTAACGCATCAATACAGGCTGCTATTTTTACCTGAGGAGCTCTTACCGCAACCGCCAAAATTCTATCTCCATCTATGCTGAATCAGATACAATTTCAACTATTTTTGTAAATGAAGCGTTAATTAAGCAATTTTTCGTAAGCGCGCAGCAAAAAAACCATCCATTCCTAAAAATGCAGTTTTCTCAGCATCAAAATTTTTATGACAAAAATCCGCCGGCGTCGTGCGCAACATCCCCTCACCAAGCAAATGTGTAAGCTCCCCCATTTCTTCTGGATCAATAGGGTCTAAAACAATATCATTGCGTATTGATAAAATTTTCTCAATAAGATCTTCGCCTTCTTCTCGAGCCAATGAACAATTGGAAAAAACAATCCGTCCCCCCTCCTTTACCAAGGCAATGGCGGCGATAAGCAAATCATATTGCAACGCCGCTAACTTGACGACATCATCCCTCGATTTCGTCCATAAAATATCAGGATGACGACGGATCGTTCCTGTAGAAGAACAAGGAGCATCAAGAAGAACCGCATCAAAAAGCTGTGTGGGATGGAAATTTCTCACATCTCCTTGCCAAATGTGAACGGAAAAATTGAGCCGTTCCATATTTTCTTTTAAACGCTTGACGCGGTTAGCAGAAAGCTCAATGGCGGTCACCTCTGCCCCCTGCAAAGCCAATTGTGCTGTTTTCCCCCCAGGGCTCGCACAAAGGTCAGCAACATCTTTACCCCGAAGCTCTCCTAGTAAACAAGCAGGCAACGCTGCGGCAAAGTCTTGAACCCACCACGCCCCCTCACGATAACCTGGTAAATCAGAAACAGAACACGCCAAACGATTCAATCGAACAGAACCATTGGGCAACACCACACCGCCAAGCCTCTCAGCCCATCCAACACAATCAGACTTTACTGTCAAATCAAGCGGAGGTTCCACACTTTGAATTTCTATAATTTGACGCGCCTTTTTTATTCCATAAGCTGATACTAAAAGCTGTCCAAACCACGCCGGAACACCTTCAATGGTAGGAATTTGTGGGCGTAAAAGCACCGCCTCACGCGCAACATTGCGCAAAAGAGCATTTACCACCCCTGAAAAACGGCGCATACGAGGATCAAATTTTGCTACACGCACAGCTAAATCAATAGCCGCATGATCAGGAATATCAAGATAAAGAATTTGCGCCACACTGATATGCAGAAGATGTTGAAGTGAAAGTGCTTGTGAAGGTAAAGGGCGCTCTAAAAAGCATGAGAGAGACTCCGCAATCGACCCTCGATGACGCAATGACGTTGTCAAAATAGCCCGACACAATAAACGATCTCTTTGTGAAAGTTTTAAATATTGTGGGTGTCCGTGTTCATTATCCGTCAAACCAGAAAGAGGCGTATTCTTATCAACAACCGCCCCTAAAAGACGTACACACACCTGTCGAACAGCCAATCCTGGAACATCTTTTTCAGACACATACCCCACTTTTTTGTGTTTCAAAATAACACCTTTATATCACTACTTCTTCAAGAGATCCGCCTAAAAATCTCCTCAAAAACTCTATGAACGAGAACTTTTTGAATTTTCATAACGAAGCCAAGAAGGACGTTTTGTAACCCGCTGAAAAGTGTCATCTTCTTTCTTACCTGATGCATGAGCCTGACCACTGCGAAAATCTTCATAATTCATCCAGTTGCTTTTTTCATTTATAGCATCTTCTCTATTCCATCCGCCACTTTCAGCAAGAGCCCCTTTCATCTCTTCTGCTTGCCGATAAAGAGCAGCAATACGATTTGCCGTTGCTGGATGTGTTGAAAAAAGACTATCCGCTCCCTCACCGCTCAAAGGATTGATAATAAATAGATGCGCGGTTGCTGGATTATGCTCTGCTTCTTCATTGTAAACCCCATGCCCCCCATCAGCAATTTTACGCAATGCCGAAGCCAACCATAAAGGATTACCACATATTTCAGCACCTCTCCGATCCGCAGCATATTCACGCGTACGGCTAATAGCCATTTGTACGAGCATTGCAGCAAAAGGTGCTATGATGAGTGCAATCAATCCTCCAATTACCCCCGCACCATGAGAATTTTCCGAAGAGCTACGCTGTCCTCCCATAAAGAAAGCAAAATTACCAAGCATTGAAATTGCCCCAGCAATCGTTGCTGTTAGAGTCATGGTTAAGGTATCACGATGCTCAATATGTGCAAGCTCATGCGCCATAACGCCAGCAATTTCTTCTGTACTTAATCGCTCTAACAAGCCGCGGCTCGCAGCCACAGCAGCATTTTGAGGATTACGTCCTGTTGCAAAAGCATTCGGCTGTGCACTATCAAGCACATACACCTTTGGTTGAGGAAGAGAAGCTTTTTTAGCTAAATCGCTCACGATTTTATAATAAACGGGTGCAGAGTGCTGATCAACCTCACGCGCCCCGTACATACGTAAAACGATTTTATCTGAATTCCAATAAGAAAAAAAGTTTAAACCACTCGCCATTAAAAGAGCAATGATCATGCCACTGCCCCCTCCAACAAGATAACCAACCCCCATAAAGAGAGCCGTTAAAAAAGCCAAAAGCATGGCTGTACGCATTATGTTCATTACTCAAAAAACTCCATGATAAAAGTCTACCAATACTATATGATGGTGTTTTCTTTCTGCTTCTTCAATGGAATAGGTGTAAAATGAATAAAAAAGATGAAAAAACAAGCCTAAAAAATTTAACTGTCATTCAACAGCAATCTCTTCCTCCCGCAGCGCAACGCGCCCTTAAAGAAGCTGAAGAACGGCGAAAAGACGAAGCAAAAAAAGAACAACCGTTGGAAAACGGTGGACGCGGCGGCAAAGACCCTTCACGTTATGGAGACTGGGAAATTAAAGGCCGCGCCATCGACTTTTAAAGCCATCGACTTTTAAAATTAAACTTTTAAAAAAACCAACACCGTTTTAAATAAACATCCTTTTAAAGAAGATCCGTTTTTGATTGGCAAAAACGGATAATATTTATTCTTCTAGAAGTTTTTTTAAAAGGCGTTAATTAAGCAATCACGCTTCTTATTCTGACGCAGATTCTGCTTCAGCAGCAGCAGCTGCTGCTGCTTCCTCTGCTGCCTGCTTTGCTGCTGCTATACGTTCTTGTGCTTTTTTACCCGGTTCACCTTTATGTGGGTTATTGCGGGTTGGACGCTTTTTTAAGCCAGCCGCATCTAAGAATCGTAAAACGCGATCTGTTGGTTGAGCCCCTTGCCCAAGCCAATATTGGATACGTTCTTCATTAAGTTTCACCCTCGGTCCATCTTTAGGCAACATTGGATCCCATGCACCAACACGTTCAAGAAATCGCCCATCACGCGGACTACGAACATCCGCAACAACGATATGATAATAAGGACGTTTCTTTGAACCTCCACGGGACAAACGAATTTTCAATGCCATATTTTTCTCCTATTGTCAGCTCTGGCTTTCGTTTAAATTGACTTTTTTTGTTTTTTGCTCTTCAGCAATAACTTCATGATGACGCACAACCTCTTTAATAATAAACTTTAAAAATCTTTCAGCAAAATCAGGATCAAGATGACTTTCCATAGCCAATTGCCGCAAACGCACGATCTGATGTTGCTCACGCAGAGGATCTACTGTAGGCAAGTCATAACGGGCTTTTAAGCGTCCAACAGCCCTTGTACAACGAAAACGCTCTGCTAAAATATGAATCAAAGTTGCATCAAAATTATCAATAGATGCTCGTAAATGTGCCAATTCGTTTAATACTGTTTCCTGCATCATATTCCTTTCCCTCTTTGCATCTTATTTTTTCTTAAAATGCTGAGGAAGTTTTCCCCTATCGGCAATGCCATTGGAAAGACCAGGAAATGTAGGATCACGTCCGGGAAGTCCGGGCAAGACCTTCCCTTCATGCCCATTTTCAATCTGTTTTTGAAGCGTTGAAAGTTGCTTCAGATCCAATCCCGATAAATCAGGCACAGCTGAAGAATCTGCACCTCCCATCCCTCCAAAACCCATTTTGGACCCAAGTCCTCCTAACATTTTTCCCATCAAACCACTTTTTCCTTTACCACCCATGGCTTTCATCATATCAGCCATTTGGCGATACATCTTCAAAAGTTTATTAATATCAGCCGCCGTTGTCCCTGATCCCTTAGCAATTCGTTGTTTGCGGCTATGTTTTAAAAGCTCTGGATTCGCACGCTCTTGCGGTGTCATGGATGAAATAATAGCCAATTGCCGATTAAACAAACGGTCATCAAGGCCCGCCGCCGCAATCTGCTCTTTTACCTTGCCCAATCCTGGCAACATGCCCATAATACCGCCCATTCCACCGAGTTTTTTCATTTTCTGCAACTGTTCTGCAAGATCATTCAGATCAAATTTTCCGGCCTGCATTTTTTTTGCAAAAGCAGCAGCTTTCTCATGATCCATTGTTTCAGCAGCTTTTTCAACCAAAGAAACAATATCCCCCATTCCGAGAATACGATCAGCAATACGACTGGGATGAAACTCTTCCAAAGCCTCTATTTTTTCACCAGTTCCAATTGCTTTAATTGGTTTGCCTGTCACAGCACGCATGGAAAGAGCTGCCCCCCCACGCCCATCACTATCCATTCGTGTTAAAATAATCCCTGTAATCCCTACACGCTCATCAAAAGAGCGCGCAAGATGAACAGCATCTTGCCCCGTCAAACTATCAGCCACCAACATAATCTCGTGAGGAAGAGAACATGTTTTAATTTCAGCTAATTCAAGCATCAGAGCTTCATCGATATGATTACGTCCTGCAGTATCAAGAAGGAGTACATCATAACCACCCAATTTAGCAGCTTGCACAGCACGTGATGCAATATCAACGGGCAATTGTCCTGCAATAATAGGCAAAGTTGCAAGTTTTGCTTGTTCTCCCAATTGGCGCAATTGCTCCTGCGCAGCGGGACGACGTGTATCTAATGACGCCATGAGAACTTTTTTATTGTGCTTATCAGTGAAACGTTTTGCAAGCTTTGCTGTTGTGGTTGTTTTTCCGGAACCTTGCAAACCAATCATCATAATAACAACGGGCGCTGGTGCATTCAAATCACTCAGAACACTTTCACTTCCAAGAATACGAACCAGTTCATCATGAACAATTTTAACCACCATTTGGCCTGGTTTAATTGATTTAACAATCTCAGCCCCAACGGCTTTTTCTCGCACCCTATCGGTAAAAGAACGAACAACATCAAGAGCAACATCAGCTTCCAATAAAGCGCGCCGAATTTCACGCAGCGCCTCTGCAACATCCTGATCCGACAAAGCGCCACGCCCCGTCAAATGAGACAGGATAGAACCAAGTCGTTCTTGCAAGGATTCAAACATTATTTACCTCATCGTTGCTTAACAAAATCATTGCCTAACAAAGTTGCCTAACAAACAAACCAAAAGAGCATCCGAGAACGCATCGCGCCGTCGAATGTTGACCTCTGAGATCTATTTATACCCTTAAACTGGGGTCTCAGTCGGTGGCTCCAAGTTAATTTTGTCACTGAAAGCTTGCTCCTTCAAACAATAAAACCCCAGCTTTGTCAAGTTTTATCATAAAATGCCTTTTTACACGAAGAAATAAAAACAGCAAATATTACACTTCAAAACTTTCAACTTCAACACACATAAAGCAGCCTGTTTCCTGTTCCATATTCCATAATTTCCCGCTAGAGATATCAAACCAAACCCCATGCAATGTTAAAATACCTTGATCTTTTCGGAACTTTATCCACGGAAACGTCTCTAAATTTCTCAACGAATGTCGAATAGAAAGCTGCTCTAAAGCCATTTGTTTTTCTGGCCAAGATAGTGACTTATTATTCAAAACAATTTCTGCGGCTGGCGCTAAAAGACTAATCCATTGACCAATAAAATCATTGGACGATAAAGATTTACACGTCTCCTTAAGAGCTGTAAGAACGCCTCCACAATGGGCATGCCCAAAAACAACAATATGTTTCACCTCAAGCAATTGTACAGCATATTCAAGAGCCGCTGATGTTGCATGATATTGATTATCAGGAGAAAAAGGAGGAACCACATTTGCCACGTTGCGCAGGGTAAAAATTTCCCCTGGTTTAGCATCAAAAATCATTTCTGGGACAGCACGCGAATCACAACAAGCAATAACCAAAACTTCAGGTTTCTGTCCCTCAATCGCCAATTGCTGATAATGTGCTGTTTTATATAAAAAATGATTATTTATAAAGTTTTGGTAACCATTTAAAAGTCTTTCTGGTAAACGGGTCATACTCTCTTTACTTCTAATTCTTTCTTTACTTTCATTTCGTATATTTAGAAAAACAAACTATTAACACACAAAAATACTAAAAAGTCCCTTTTGTTGATGCAAAATATTTCTTTAAAATGCAAATTATTACTAAAAAAGAGCAAAAACAAAGTTATTCTTTTCAAATAAAGAGCTATTTTCTTTAGGGAGAAAGTGTTACAGTATAAAGAATTATAATGGTCTTCTTTTAATGTGAAGACAAGGAAAGACCTCTAAGAAAAAAGGGAGAGTAAATGTGTTACAACAAAAAACAATAGAAACAAAAAACACACCAGACAAAATAGAAAAAATTCTTTTTACTCAAACTGATAAAGAAGATATTGCTTATTACGAAAATAAAGAACTTCAAAAAGCCGCAGCCATCGCCGTAAAAGCTTTTAATCTCCATCAAGCAGGAAAAAATACCATCTGTTTTGAACAAAATTTGACTCGCAATAACAAACCTATAACCGTTATCACTCTTGTCAATGATAATAAACCCTTTCTTCTCGATTCTATTTTAAATCTCGTCAATCAACACAAAAACCATATTTATTTAATTGCACACCCTATTCTTGATACTGCTTCTGGAAGACGCATCAGTCTGATGCAAATTCATATCGAGCCTTTAAACAAACAGCAGATACAAAAACTTGAAAATGAACTCACCTTAGTTCTTAAGCAAGTTAATGCTGCTGTAAAAGACTGGAAACCTATGCTTAAAGAAGTTGAAAAGCATATTCATGCCTATCAAACAAGCCTTCCCTCACGTTACAAACAAGAAGGCGAAAGGGCTATTGAATTTCTTCACTGGCTCACAGATGATAATTTCATCTTCCTTGGCATGCGCACTTACAACTTCGTCAAAGATCAGAAACCTATAAAATCTTTCACAGCAAGTAACGTTGAACTTGGTATACTCGCGGATTCTTCCATTGATATTGTTGACGATGAAAGTATGAAAGAACCACCCCAGGAAGTCTTATCCTTTATGGAAAGTGACAACCTGTTTATTGTGACAAAAGCGAACAGCCGCTCCAAAATTCACCGTTCTGTTTGGCTCGATTATATTAGCCTTAAAATCTTTGATAAAGAAGACCAGCTCTGTGGAGAATTACGCATTGTAGGGCTTTTTACCTCTTCAGCTTATACGCGCTCTATTTTGCAAATTCCTTTCTTAAAAGAAAAAGCCCAAACCATCATTCAACGCCTTGGACATAATCACGCTGATTATTCAGGAAAAGCCCTTATCAGTGTTTTAGAAACCTATCCAAGAGATGAAATGTTTCGTGTTGATGTTGATACACTAACGGAAAATGCCAAACTTATCCTACAACTCGACGAACGTCCACGTTTGCGGGTGCTCGTCCACACTGATTCTTTTGGACGCTTTATTTCTATTCTTGTCTATGTACCACGTGACCATTACAGCAGCAGCCTCCGTGAAAAAGTTGGCGAACATTTTGTTGAACTTTACAAAGGCGACTTTTTTGAATCCTATCCGCTATTTTTGGAAAGCACTCTCATCCGTGTCTATTACATTATTCATCGCAAAGTAAACGAAACTGTTCCACTTCACGAGCGCGCCACACTTGAACAACATGTCCGTTCAATCGCACGAAGTTGGGAAGATAGCATTCAGGCCATCGCTCTTACCCACAAAACAACAGAACCACAAACCCGCCTAGCCAGTAAATTTCCCAACAGCTATCGTGATTTATTCTCAACGGAAGATGCCATTAAAGATGCCGGACATATTCTCAGTCTTCATGATGATAACCCCCTTTTCGTGACCTTTTATCACGCTCAAAACAAAGAAAAACAGAATATTTCTCTTCGTCTTTTTCACCGCCATGAAGCACTTGCTCTTTCCAAACGTGTTCCACTGCTTGAAAATATGGGGTTTCGTGTTATTGCTGAACAAACCCTTGAATTACCAGATGGCAACGGGCAATCTGTATATCTTCATGATATGCAACTAGAGAGTACTTTCCAAATTTGTCTGGATTTTGAAAAAGACGGTCAAAAGCTTGCTGAAACTTTTGAAGCTATTTGGGCACAAAATGCTGATAATGACGCCTTTAATGCGCTCACCCAAACAGCTGAGCTTGATTGGCATGAAATTGTTATTCTGCGCCATTACGGGCGCTATCTCCAACAAGCTGGAATTCCTTACTCGCAAGACCGCGTCGCCCAAACTTTAAATGCTTATCCTGACATTACCAAAGAGCTTTATGCTTTATTTCATTTAAAATTTCATCAAAGCCATACAAAAAAAGAACGGGAAAAAAACCAACAGATTATTCAAAAGCGCATTGAAGAAAAATTACGGAAAGTAACTGGTTTAGATGATGATCTTATCTTGCGCCGGTATTGTAACCTTATCGATGCGAGTTTACGAACAAATGCCTTTACACCTCTTAGCGATGGCAATCCAAGGCGTATTTTAGCCACCAAATTAAATCCGCGCCAAATTGAAGGTTTACCTGAACCACGCCCTTATCGAGAAATTTTTGTTTATGGACCAGAAGTTGAAGGAGTCCATTTGCGTTTTGGACCTATCGCTCGTGGCGGAATTCGGTGGTCTGACCGCGCACTCGATTATCGCACTGAAGTGCTTAGCTTAGTCAAAGCCCAACAAGTTAAAAATGCAGTTATTGTTCCTGCAGGAGCAAAAGGTGGATTCTATCCCCATCGCCTTCCTCAAACAAATGATCGTGCTGTCATCATAGAAGCAGCACGACGAGCTTATACGGACTTTATAACGGCTTTACTCTCCATCACAGACAATCTGGTTAACGGCAAAATAAGTGCGCCCCACAATGTCATCTGTCATGATGACCCTGACCCCTATTTTGTTGTCGCAGCCGACAAAGGAACAGCGACCTTTTCTGACACAGCCAACGCCATCAGCCAAGCAAACCATTTTTGGCTCGATGATGCTTTTGCCTCTGGTGGCTCAGCAGGTTATGATCACAAAGAAATTGGAATTACAGCAAAAGGTGCATGGGAAGCCGTTAAAAGACATTTCCGAGAATCATTTAATCAGGATATTCAAACAACGCCTTTCACCTGTGTCGGTGTTGGCGACATGTCTGGTGATGTCTTTGGCAATGGAATGCTCCTTTCCAAACAAACAAAATTGGTTGCCGCTTTTGATCACCGTGATATCTTTATTGATCCAGATCCGAATATAGAGGAAAGCTATGCAGAGCGTGCACGTCTTTTCAAATTACCTCGCTCAAGCTGGCAGGATTACGACCAAAGCAAGTTATCAAAGGGCGGTGGTATTTTCTCACGAAAAGAAAAAACCATTACGCTCTCCCCTGAAGCAGCAGAGGCCATTGGTTTCGAAAAACAAGCAGGAACTCCCTTTGAAATTATCTCTGCTCTTCTCAAAGCCCCTGTTGATCTTTTATGGTTTGGTGGCATTGGTACTTACATCCGCGCCACAACAGAAAGTGATGCCCAAGTAGGTGATCGTGCAAATGATGCAATACGCATTACCGGAGAACAAGTACGGGCAAAAATTATTGGCGAAGGGGCTAATCTTGGTGTTACGCAGCGTGGACGGATTGAATATATATCAAATGGTGGTCGCTGTAATACGGATGCGATTGACAATTCTGCCGGTGTGAATTGTTCTGATATTGAGGTGAATCTCAAAATTGTTCTTGCATCAGCACTTCGTGCTAAAACACTCACCCGCGAAGAACGCAATAAACTCTTGAAAAAAATGACTCCTCAAGTCGAACAACTCGTCTTACGCAACAATTATCTACAACCCCTTGCTCTTTCTTTAGCAGAAAGCCAAAGCACTGCTGATTTACCCTATCAAATACGCTTTATGCATGATTTGGAACAAAAAAAGCTCTTAGATCGCAGAGTTGAAATGCTTCCTGATGAGCAAATTTTACGGCAAAGAATAACCCAAGGCAAAGGTCTTATCCGTCCAGAACTCGCCATTATTTTTGCCTATGCTAAATTAACGCTCAAAGAAGAAATTGCTCATAGCCCCATTGTTGATGATCGCTATTTCAACGCAGCTTTGCTGAATTATTTTCCAACCCAAATTCAAGAAAATTTTGAAAAGGAAATCATTAACCACCAATTGCGTCGTAATATTATTGCAACGCTGATTGCCAACGATATTGTCAATCGTGGAGGTCCTACTTTTGTTAAGCAACTCCACGATGCAACAGAACAAAAGACTGAAAATATTATTCGCGTTTTCATTGCCATCCGTGATGGTTTTGAAATTCCTCACCTGTCTGATCAAATTGATAAGCTTGATAATAAAATACCCGGTCTTGTCCAAAACAAACTCTACGCAGCAATGACCCCAATGCTCTTTGAAACAACAAATTGGGGGTTACACAACATGGATCTCTCACGTCCATTAGAAGAAATTGTAAAAACAATAAAACAAGCCCGTAATGTTATTGAAAAAGAGCTTATGCATTCTCACGATAATGATATTAAGCAAAAGATTGAAGAAAAAGCACGACACTACGGTGAAGAAGGAGCTCCAAAAACATTAGCAAAACAATTAGCTCTCTTGGAAGCCGCTCCAATCATCTGTGACATTTCTTTAATTGCAAAACAAAATAACAGCGATCTTATTAAAACCGCAGGGATCTATTTCTCACTTGCGCAAATCATTCGTATAAACCGAATTAACGAAGCAAGTCGTATCATTCCTGTAGTAGATTATTATGACAGTATGGCTTTAAGCCAAGCCAAAGAAAGTATTTCCGAAAGCTTACGGCAAATCGTCATTAAAATTCTTAAAAATTATGGAAAAAAAGAAAATCCTTTTACCACTTGGAAAAAAACAGAAGAAGATCATATTCACGATGTCACAAACCGTATTGGTGCCCTTATTGAAAATGATCTCAATATTTCTCGTTTTACTTTTGCAGCAGGGTTGATTTCTCAACTGCAAAATACTGGCTTTCAAACTTAAAATGAATATAAAACGATCCAGTTTAAAACTTCCTTTCCATCCCACCAGAGCAAACCAGTAAAGATGGAGCGGAAGTATTCGTTTTGAGATACAGCACCCAAAATAAAAATCCTGCTCCTTATCATAACAGAATTACTTGTAACAATTTCAAAACGGCAACATAAATAGACTTAAACACTTAATTTCTCAACGTAAAAACATCAACTTTCAGATTTAAAAGCAAGGCAAAACGACTAAGATTTTATCCCTGTTCTATCAATCCATGACCAATATCAATGTAGTTTGACAGTAAATTTTATACCAGGTAAAATTAGATAAGAATACGTAATAACTTATTGTTTTTTTACTATTTTTTACCATTAAATAGGCGTTTCGAAAATATGATAAAAATAGCAAAAGGGTGATGGGCTTTGAAAGCTCTTTCAAGCCCCTTGGAGAACCCCTAAAAAATCATTTAAAAATAAAATGAATTAGTACAAAATTAAGTCAAAATACATAAAGTTTGCTGGCAAGCTATAAGCTATAATCAGCAAGGAGAAACGGAAGCACTCTACCGCATTTTTAAACAAAGCATCCCCTAAAATAACGCTTAAAGATTATTAAGCTTGCGCAAGCAATAAACGCTACCGAATGTCAAAAATCCCTACGGATTGAACCAAAAACAAATTCAAATTCTGCTATTAAATACCCTTCATCATAAAAATATAATGCCTTGATTTACAATCATAACTTTATCATTTTACCTATTCTATTAAAAGAGAAGTGCAGTATCCCAAGTTTCTCTCATTTCAAATCTGTTTATATTAAAAAAATCAAAATCCTCTCCCTCTTGTATGTTGAGCATGGGGGCAAACCATATAGATTACTGATAAAGAAAGGTCTAAAATGCCTCTTATGAACCGTCTCAATGACTCAAGAACTTGTCACAACACACACGAGCTGACAAATAGTAATCGTATGATGATGCTGGCTTATGACACCATAAGTTATAAAGATGCTAGTGCTTAATGCACCTTATCGTTATACCATTTACGGGGTATTTATAAAATAAGAAGCACTAGAAATATCTTTTTTAACAAATGTAGGAATATGTGATCAAATATATTTTACGTAGAAAACATAATTCCATTAAAGAACAGAAAAATAAGAGAGCACGCGTTATCCATTATTTAAAAGACATGGCTGTAAATAGTTTTGGAAAGCGTATAATCAAATTAAAAAATAACCGTAAAAATGAATGTCGATTTTCACCTTCATGATTTCATCTTCTTCTCCAACTAGACTTTTTACTTATTTCAGAGATTACCCAAAAAGATATACGCAATATGCTTTTTCCCTCATAAAAAAAGTCCACTAATACGCGCCCTACCACCTATGTAAAAAAACAATTCACCTTATTTTAAAAGTCTACTTTTTCCTAAGAGAGTGCATACTTTTTCTGCTGCTTGCAAACTGACATTCAATCCTAATGCAGCAGCATGTTTTAAACAAATATTAGAAGATTCAGAGCTTTACGAGCTTTATCAACTTTTATATGCTAAATTGGAGCAGAGAGAGATGCATATCTCTATTTGCGTAATCTCTAAAACAAGGAAACAAGCTAATTTAGGGAAAACATGAAGTTTTAAAATAAATCTGTTCCCATCCTTATCATCATTTTTTAATTCAGCTTTACGGATTTCAAAAATATCTAGAGCAATATTTTTTTAAATAATAGAATTTTTTGATTGCCTCACGCTTTTGTTTATCACATTCTTTAAGAGAATCACGACTTTCACGTAAAACAAAGCGCCCCAAACAAAGGTCCACTGCATAGCAGATTTATAAGCTTGTTTTAAAGAGACATCTTTCAAAGCACGCCCAAGTCCATTTTGCACCAGCGCTCATGAATAATATAATGGTAAATCCACTGAATACAATCATCTTTTATACTTATGAAGAAGTAAGTAAGGCAGCACCATCACACACTTCTCCAGCCCCTAATGTGTGCAATACCTTTAAACTATTGAGACGGTTTATAAGAAGTATTTTAGCCATTTTTTGATCAGTAACCTATATGATTTTCCCATTTGTGATGTGCAAAGGAATGATTTTATTTGATTCAATATAGATAGGATTGAAATGGGAGAGTCTTACGACATTCAAGATGTAAAACATGTGAACACTTTTTATAAAACAATACCTCGCCATACAGATATTCTTACTAATTTCTTCTCAAACCTAAAGTGGAGCAAGACGACCAAGCTTTAAAAATCCTAAGCTTACCCAGCCATGGCTAATCGTTAAGGGAAGAATGGGAGAGCCATCTGCATTTTTAGGGAGTGTACTCAAAATAAAAAGTAACGCTTGAAAATTATCCGCTTCTTCAGGAAACAAATGTTGCAAAACTTCAAGAAACTTCACATGCTGTATACAAACAAGTTCAAATGTTGCTGACAAATATCCTTCATCATCAAAAGAAAAAGGTCCACTAATATGTACCCCACCACCTGTATGAAAAGTCAATTTACCATGCTTTAAAATACCACTTTTCCCATACAGACGCTGTTTCCAATTTTTTCCTTCATTTTCAGACAAAAGGGAGGCATCATTTAAAATCCATTCCAAATTGCCATCAATTTTCGGAATTTCAACAGAAGAGGATATAAAAATTGGAGAAACATCAAAACCATCAAAAGTCGTATTTCCTGAAAAATGATTCTTTTCACGTTTAAGATCAAGACGCAAAAATTCTGTCGTTATTTTTTGAGAGACATCTTTTGGCTCCAATGGCTGTGAAACCCCATCAGGAGTATCTTGCAACAAAGCTGGATCTTCAACATTTTGTTGTGTCACCTTTTTGTCTGTCGCTTTTAATCCCAATGCTTCTTGAAGTTTTTTATCCTCAAGAGAAGAGAATTCAAGCCCTTTAGCAATCAACTTCAATGTCTGACGTTTTTTCGAATAAGGCTCCGTTTCAATCACCAACTTATTCCAATGGGATACTATGGAAGTTTTCTCAGAGAAAATAATTGATGCAGGAGAATCAACATTAAACTCGACCAAATGAGGGGCATAAATTGGTGTACCAGCCGTCAAACGCCCCGTCGATAAAGAAACCCCGTATAAAGGCCAAGAAAATTGAAATTTGTCACAAACAACACCGATACGCAAAGGATAACCATTCTTGCGCACATTCTCACACACCGCGGTCATATTACCGGAAGATGCTTTTGCAGATATATCAGAAACATAATTTTCTATTTTATGTGAAAAAAAAACCAGAAAGCGCTATAAATGAGGATCAGAGCAAGACAAAACAGTCCACATAATAAATAGCGCAAAGAGAAACTTTTTCGTGATGATGGCATTTGAGAGGATGTAGACAACTTTAAAACTTTCTTTATCTTTTGATTTTCACCCCACCCTAAAAAGGATAAAGTTTCTTAAACATTCAACAAGTTTACAAACAACCCAACTTCTTAATCTAGCCAGCTTATATCTGCTGATCATGTTATGGAGGTCATAATTCACCGTCCTAAAGCACAGCACTCCATACACTCAAGAAGCAAAAAATTCTTAAGAAAACCCTTTGCACCTTTTAACAAAAAATACCTTATATGTAAAGCTTTACATGCGCTGTCTATCTTTAGCCTTAAACAACATTACTTTACAGTACAATAAGAATGACAATAGCAAAGTATTGATTTACAATGATAACTCATTGTTTTTCATATTGAATTGAGAGTCCCGAATATCGTAAGATTCTCTTATTTCAAACCTATTCCAGGTTGAATTAATCAGAAATCATTTTCTTACACGCCAAAAGCGGAGCTGACATAGAGGTACAACCGTGTAAGAAAGAACAAAAATGCCTTTTCATGAATTGTCGAGAAAGACCAAGGGTTGTCGTAATATTAGGGGCTGGAAAAGTTTGTGATGGCGCTACCTTACTCCTTCACAAGTATAAAAATGGTTGTGCTCTATAGATTTTATATTATTCCATGGAGGCTTTATCATTATACTATTCATGGTCGACGCCATAAAATGTTCTCGGGTGCGCTTTGAGAGATGTTTCTTTAAAACAAGCCTTTAACTCTGCAACCAAATGACGCTCTATTTTACATGAAGGTCATGAGCCCACTAAAAACCACCTCCTCACACAAGTGCTGGAGATGTACAAAAGATCTGCCGTAATGCACCTTCAAACCATTGGCTTAAAGCTCGATCATAAATCAAACGCCCTTTTAAATGTGCACAAGCAGGTTGGGCACCTTTTTCAGTCAATTTATGCGCTGAACGTGCAACCAAACGCCGCATCATAGCGCGCGTAAATTCAGCATGAAATTGTAAACCCCATGCATTATTCCCATAACGGAAAGCTTGTGTAGGATATGTATGCCCTGTTGCCAAAAGCATCGCCTCTTTTGGTAAATCATAAATACCTTCATCATGAAAATGATAGACCATTTTTGGCCAATTCATCAATTCCTTTCCTTGTGGGGTCACTTCGAGTGGATACCAGCCCGCTTCAACTGTCCCATCACTTCTTGTACCAACGCGTGCCCCTAAATTTCGCGCTAACATTTGTGCTCCAAGACAAATACCCAAAAAAGGCTTATTTTCCTTTAGCGATAACGAAATCCAATCAATTTCCTCACCAATATAGGCCTCACAGTCATTCACACTCATCGGTCCCCCTAAAATAACAACACCGGCATAATACTCTAATGTATCAGGGAGTTTTTGTCCAAAAATAGGACGATAAACATCAAGAACAAAACCATTTTTTTGTAAAATTTTTCCTAAACGACCAGTATAGGGAGACCACCGATGAATAACGACTGCAATCCTTGGTTTGCTATTTTTTTGCTTTTTATCAAGACATCTCTTATTTAAAAACATTTTTTAACCAACCACCTCTCTAAACAAGCAAAACTTCATTTTTTAAGCATACAAGCATAAGAGAATAATTTTATTGGACAAAATTAACGATAAATTTTTTCTTCTACATTCATTGTTTCTTCTGAGAAAACATTCCAATTACCCCTATTGACGCAATTTAAAATAAACGAAGTTTTTTCCTCGATAAAGACGTACTTTCTTCTTCTGTTTTAACCCCTGGATCATCAACATTTAAATGAATTTGGCTGAATGTTTTTGCATCTTGTTCTTTTATATCTTTTTTTTCCACCTGCATATTATGCAAAAAAGAATCGTCTATAGATGTTGATTCTTCAAGCTTCTTATCCTCAATCCCTTCAGTTTTTTTCTCAACATCCTTTTTATCTTGCTTTTTTGGCACAATATTGACCGCCTCTAATGTAAGAGAAGGTACACGGAGAGGTGCGGGAGGTGCTTTCCATTCAAAACACCCCAAACGTCCACTGATTGGAGAAACAGCTGACCAAGAAGAAAAAATGGATCCCTCACACATCCATACTGGATCACGTTCAGCACGAAGAGCTAAGGAAAGCCATTGACGCACAGCACCTTGATTGTTTCCCTGTGCTTCTTCAATATCTGCCAATAATAAATAAACACTTTCCCGTGGATGATACTGCAATGCTTTTTGTGCCTGCTCTCTTGCTAATATCGTTTCACCAGCATCTAAAGCAGCTTTGGCAATAAGGAAAGCCGACTCAAATGTATCTTTATTATAAGAAGCAAGTGTTTTAGCCCTTTTCAATCGCCCAATGGCTCCTTCTTCTCTTTCAAGATAAAGCGTCCCCAAATCAGGATGAGGATCCTTTTGCCAAGCCGCTATAATCATTTTATCCGCTTTACGCGTTTCATTTAATTTATAGAGAATATCAGCAGCTATAATCGTTATTGGAACAAAATCAGGCGCTAATTTATGAGCTTTCAAAATAGCTTCACGTGCTTGTACTGGATGTGTATCAAATAGATGAAGAGCTTTCCCACTTAACAGTAAAACCTGTATATGCTGTCGCTCTGGAGTCGCGCGCGCAGAACGCGGGAGAATTTTTTGTGCTCTTTCAAAAACAGTAAGTGCCCGATCCCATTTACCCTCAGCACCCAACCGATCAAGCACCGCCTGATGTGCCCATACAAGCGCTGGCGATAAAGTCAGCGCCTCTTCTGCATATTGTTGTGCTGCTTCATAAGCTTTACTCTTCATCGCCTCACGAAACAAACCGTAAAGTCCAACCAGTTTTGTTGGATCTTCCTTTCTCATCTCCTCAAAAAGACCGATAGCCCGAACAGAGTTATTTTGTAAAGACAAGGTTTGCGCTTTTAAGAGTTTTACCAAAGGCTCTTGTTTGCCTGCAAGATATTTAGCAACCTGTGTTTCCATTTTTTGCGCAACCATACCATCACCAGCAAAAGTTGCAAGAATTCCCTTTGAGAGAGCTTCATAACCGCGCTTTCGATGGCGTTTATAAAAATAATTGGAAAGAGCACTTGGTATGGAAAAAAAGAAAGAGAATAACCACCACAAAAGCACCAGCATTACAAAAAGCAAAGTCAGCACACTTAACACTGTAAGCAATGAAGCAGAAAATCTGAAATTCAAAAATGTGAGGACAAAAATACCATTGTGATTAGCAACCCACCCAAAAGCTAATCCAAGGACACAAACAACAAAAGTATAAATAAAAACACGTATCATCTGGAGCCTATTTACATCTTTGTTGCCTTTAAAGACCCTTGTTGCACAGACAACAGTAATTGCTGCAGCAACTGTTGAACAGCAATATGTCTCTCAAGCTGCTGAACAAAGTCCTTTGAAACATCTTTTGCATTTTGAGGTAATAATTGCCATTCGCTCAAAGCCTTTTCATAATCACCCGCTTGAATAGCAACTTCCATACGTGCTGTAATAGCCCCTAGCGTCATCCCTTCAACATTTCCAATTGGTCGCGAAACAACAAGCCCTTTTACCCACGCTAAAATTCGGTCAAAAAAACCAGCATCTGACGTAACCATATTTTGCGTACCAACAATTGCATCAGCAACACGTGCAAAATCAACAGAGAGTTGTGCTGAACTTGGAAGACCTATAGTAGCTGTCTTTTGCAACACATCAAGTCCATCAATCGAAGGTGATAATTGCTCTAACAGCTTTAATTCATTATTATAAGATCCACCCCGCTCTACAGCATTTTTTAACGAGCTGATTGCTGTAAAAAGTGCTGTATTTATTTCTTTTTTCTCATTATTTTTAACAAAAATTTCTTTCTGTAATGCCTCCAACTGTTTTTTTAATAAAGCAAGATCATGTGCATTGTTCTGCCCGACAGACAAAGTCGTTTCTATTTCTTTTGACTCTCCAACAAAAGTTTGTACAGCCTCTTCAAGAGCTTTTACTTTTTCCTCTAAAGTCGCAAAAGCTCTTCTGCTTTCCTTTTGCAAGAGTTCATCGTTTCTGATTGTTTGAAATTGTTGTGATGAAAAAGAAGAAAACGCTGTTTTTAACGCATCGATCTCCTGAAATACCTGCTCCAGTTGTTCTTTTGTTTCTTCACTTGTGTCTTTGGCAGCTTCAGCAATCTGTAAAACTTTTCCCCCTCTAACAGAATTTTCCTCAGAAGAAAACGCTGTTTTTAACGCATCAATCTCTTGAAGTACCTGCTCCAATTGTTCTCTTGTTTCTTCACTTTGGCCTTTTGTAGCTTCAACAATCTGTAAAACTTTTTTTCCTTCAGCAGAATTGTTCACAAAAGGAGAAGAAAACAAACCCGACCATTGAAGCCCCACAAAAATTCCCAAAGCAATGAATCCCCCTAAAATCCCTGAAAGAGGCAACAAAAACCAACCTGTACGAGAAATACTTTGATCCTGATTTTGCATATTCTGTTTTTCTTGGACATGAGATTCTACAGAATTTTGTATTTTTTCTTCTGAATCATGGGAAACAGCTTCATGTTCAATAACTGGCTTCCTACGACGCGTACCAGCATAATGTGATTTAACTTTCTGTTTTGAAGAATCGACCATTTTTGTCACTTTTTGTGCACACTTTTTTCTAATGATAAAATAATAAAATGAAAAAAGTTTTAAAAATGAAGCTTTTCTCAAATATTTTTGTTCTCTTTACACACTTCTCATAAAGTTTATAACTTTATAAAAATTTTCTAAATCGCATTTTTCTCAATAATATTTACAATGATAAACTTTAATAGACAAGTTTTTAAAAACATATATTCATTTTATACTCAAAAATACAGCTTCAGTTTTTAATCAACAATGCCATAAAATTCAAAAAAGTGCCAAATAAAATCATTCTCTCATAGAAAAATCAATTCTTAAGAAGAGATAAGTAAGGGATGGAGGAAAAATAACTCTCAATGTAAGCCAAAAAATGTTGCTAAAAGATAAGTATGATTATTTGTATACGAAACATATTAAAATTTTTAAAGAGAGCAAAAGCATATAGCAGAAGTTGCCAAATATATAGTGAGGGTTGAGAGCATTTCTATTGTGTGCTTTTGTATTGGGATATTTTCAGAATAGTTTTTTTGTATTTTGTTATAAGAGTGCTGATAGGGAAAAACTCTATACGCTACCACCCAAATTGCATGTAAGCGTTTTTTCATCTTGTTGTTGTTTTAATGCAAAGGAAGGCTGAAGATAGTAAAATTATTTTTGAAAAAAATCCATATCAAATTAGAGGTTTAAACGATAACCATTTTGATCAGTCATGAGAATTTGTGCATTGGAGGGATCATTTTCGATTTTCTGTCGTAAACGATAGATATGGGTTTCTAAAGTATGTGTGATAACATTTTCATTATAACCCCAAACTTGTTCTAACAATGTTTCACGGCTGACAATTTTATCGTTAGCATAATAGAGACATTTGATAATCGCTGCTTCTTTTTCTGTGAGGTAAATTTTATTGTTGCATTGATCAAGAAGAAGTTTTTGTCTTAGTTTAAAAGTATAGGGGCCAATATGAAAGGTTGCGTCTTCATTTTGTTCATATTGACGCAACTGGGCTCGAATTCGCGCTAATAACACCGCAAAGCGAAAGGGTTTTGCCACATAATCATTGGCACCTGTTTCAAGATCTAAGATACTATCGCAGTCTGTATCATCATTCGTTATCATAATAATGGGAGCACGAAATCCTTGGATACGTAATTGTTTAATGGCTTTTCGACCTTCAAGATCAGGAAGTTCAAGTTCCAAAATGGTGAGATCAATATTTTCTGCTTGGATTATTTTCATTCCTGCTTCAGCTGTTTTTGCTTGGAAAATTTCAAACTCTTGATGCATTTGCAATTGTTCTACCAAAATGGGGCGTAGATCATCATCTTCAACGATTAAAAGAATATGGTGGTTCATATTTTTCCTTATAGGCATGTTGATGCACTTATTGATAAAAAGCATTTTCATGAAAAATGAGATTTCATGCAAGAAAAATTAAAAGAGGAAAGTTAAAAAAGAAAATCTTGAAAAAATAAACTTCTTTTATGATTTCTATGGTTGCTTGCTAAAAAGAAGATATATTTTTCGTGTGTAGAATATTTATACATTGATTGGAAGCGTTGTTTTATACTTTAGGGTGTGTTTTCTCCATGGAAGACCATCATCGTTACGTTCATAGAGCAACAAGCCGGTGCTATTATATTTGAGTTTACTTCCAATATTGCTTATCCTTGGTATTTGAGATTCTTCATAAGAGGTATGTTTTTATCTACGCAGTCTTTTCTGTTTTTAACATATAAAAGACATGATTTTGATTGATTCAACATAGAGTAGGTTTGGAATAAGAAAATCTTACGGTATGAGGAGCTCTCATCCACATGTAAAACAATGAACACCCTTTATAAAGCAATATGGTGCGTTTTTAAATGTGAAGAGAGCTATACAACATTTTAGTAAAGGTGCACTGTTTAGGAGTATTTCACGATCGTTTTTGTTGTTTTTTTGATTCACATTTGTTTTTTCGGCGCATTTTTATGCGAAGTAGTTGGTTTAGTGCTCGTGGTGTTATCCACTATAATTGTTGAGTATTCTGAAAAGATGCATCATGAAGAAAGTGTTTGTCAATTTGGGGAGAGCCTATCTTGAGAAAGGATGCATAATAAAAAAAATTATTGTTTTAAGATAAAAGCATTTCCTTCTTAAGATTGCCCATCAAACACACTTCTTTCCATTCATCTTCTGTAACGGGTTGTACTGATAAGCGGCTGGCATTGACCAGCACCATATTTGCTAATTTTGGATTGGCTTTAATTTGTTTTAGTGAAACAGGTATTGGCATATCACAAAGTGCGCGGATATCCACACATTCCCAGCGTGGATCAGAGGTTGTAGAATCAGGGTGTGCTTCAGCACATATTTCTACAATGCCTACAATTTCTAAACCTTTATTTGAGTGATAAAAAAAACCTTTATCACCATATTTCATGGCACGCATATGATTACGGGCTTGATAATTGCGGACACCATCCCATTGTTCACCATCAACACCTTTTTTCTTCTGCATCTCCCATGACCATTTATGAGGTTCAGATTTAAAAAGCCAATAAGCCATGCATTCACCTTTTTCATAGATTGTTATGTATTTTTATAAGCATTTTGGTAACATCATCAATGACGATTTTTAAAATGGCGTAAAGAATGAGCATTATCTGTTTTTTGTTTCGAAGTAACGTGTCATAGAGAAATACGCTTCATTGATAATAAAATATAAAGGTACTTTGCTCTTTGTTTATCTTTTAGCAGAATAATATAGTGATGTATCAAAGAATAGACTGAAAATTGCTCAGCAATGGAGAGGCTAATCATCTTTTCAGCTATGGTTTGAAACGCGCTCACTATGAGAGCATAGTGTTAGAAAAAATTGGGTAAGAAAACTGATTTTGAAAAATTATAACAATAGCAATGAAACAAATGGAGGGTTCAAAGGTGAAGATGTCAAAGGATGCTTCATATTATGCTTTGGTAGTGTATGGTGTATCTTATTATGTCGTAAAATACTTTCGTTTAAGGTGTGGTGATATAAGGTAGTTTTCTTTGAAATATCAAATGCTTTTAAAATATGTGGTGAATATTTAAGTTTGTGTATCAAGCTTTGGGTTAAGTGAATCGTGTGAAATGAGAGACAGATGGAATCATCGGCGGGTGAGAAATTGATTCAATAACTATCTGGATTGTTTACAGACCGGATTGAGTGAAAAGCTTTGTTCTTTAAAAAGGTGCGGGAAAGCAATTTTCTTATGCTTTTGTTCCACGGCGTCCTGTCCCGATTAAGGGGGAGGCTTTTTCATCTAAGGGCCAACGTGAGCGAGGGGCGATATCGAGTGAGCTTGTTTCTCCACGTGCGAGCTTTTGCGCACCGGCAAAAGCAATCATTGCTGCATTATCCGTACACAAGGAAAGAGGAGGTGCGATAAATTCGAAACCATGTTGATGAGCAAGTTTTTGCAATGTCAAGCGAAGTTCTTTGTTTGCGGCAACCCCGCCCGCAACAACTAGAGCAGGAGGATACTTTTCTTGTTCATGAGAGAGAGGATATTGGTTAGTAAAGTGTTGTAGAGCCAACTGAACGCGATCACGCACCGTATCAGTTACAGCGGCTTGAAAACTTGCTGCAATGTCAGCAACATCATTTTCTGTAAGAGGAGCTATAGCTGTTGCGGCTTGTCGAACAGCCGTTTTAAGGCCTGAAAAAGAAAAATCTAACCGTTTTTCACCTTTTAAAGGTCGTGGAAGAGGGATGCGATTTTTATCGCCCAATAAAGCTGCTTTTTCAAGTGCTGGTCCACCAGGATAAGGAAGACCTAAAAGTTTTGCGGTTTTATCAAAAGCCTCTCCTAATGCATCATCAATGGTGGTTCCCAAACGCTGATAGTTTCCTACTCCATGAACAAGGACTGTTTGTGTATGTCCCCCTGAAACTAAAAGTAATAAATAAGGAAACTTGACATTGTGCGTTAATACAGCTGTTAAAGCATGTCCCTCTAAGTGATTTACGGCAATAAATGGTTTTCCAGTGGCAAGAGAGAGTGCTTTTGCGCTCATAACACCTACCAATAATCCCCCTATCAAACCAGGTCCACTGGTGGCTGCAATGCCATCAATATCTTTTAGTCTTGTGTTTGCTTCTGTGAGGGCTTGCAGAATTAAATGATCAAGAATTTCAACATGGGCACGAGCGGCAATTTCAGGAACAACACCGCCGTAAGGTGCATGATGATCAATTTGACTCCAAACAATATTGGAAAGAATTCGGCTGTTTGATTTATTGTTGTATTCAATGACAGCCGCTGCCGTTTCATCACAACTTGTTTCTATTCCCAACAGACGCATTTTAAACAAAACCTTATTTGAACCTTCTTTCCTGCGTGCGTATCATGAACAGAAAAAGATGCAAAGCATTTCTCTTAAGAGACAGGATAATGAATTATAAAATGCTAAATGTTTATCCTAACGATAAAGAAAACCATTAAACACCACTCTCTTTACACTTAATAAAAGAGCAAGCCAGCACCACCATCACACCCTTGGACCTACTCTAAAATATTGTAACAGCCCTACAGTCCTTGAGGCAAGTCCATATGAAGCATGTCCTTTCTTGTCTAATTTTGATCTACATGACCCACCCGCTTGTGATGTACAAGCAAATGATTTTATTTGATTCAATATGAAAGAAATTTGAAATGAAAAAAGCCTCATATATTTGCAGTTCTTATATCAATGACAAAATGATTAATGATCTTTATAAATTAAAATATTTCTTGTCTGTGGGGATAAAGCAGGAATAAAAACACGTCGTGACTGACGACGTTGTACAAGTAATCCTTGATAGATACGTTTTTGCGCCTGACAGATTAAAAGTCCACCAAAATAAGGAAAAAGATAGCGTGAAAATGGCTCATAAAAAAATGAGAACAATCGCGAAACATAACCTGTAGAAGGCATATAATGGATAATTTCTTGTATTGGCCCAGAGACAAAATTTGTCTTTTCAAACAAACGAATAATCTGTTGTCGAGTATAAGGTTCGCCGTAACCAAAAGGCGTGGTCGTATTACGTGCCCAAAAGCCAGAGCGATTAGGAACAATGACAATCAAATGACCATTGGGGGCTAAAACACGCCATATTTCATTCAACGTTTCAAATGAATTCTCTGTATATTCCAAGGCATGGACCAATAAAATACAATCAACCGATGCATCAGAAAGCGGCAAATCTTCTTCAAAAACAAGCGCTGTAGCAACTTTCTCAACACAAGGCCAAGACGAAGCACCTTGTCTTGCTGGCATAAAAGCAAAACATTGTTGAGTACGTTCACGCAATGCAGAAAGATAAGGAGGTGCATAACCCAACCCCATAACCCGTTTATCCGAAAGATCGGGCCACCATAAATTCAATTGGTCACACAGCGTCTTTTGCACACGCAATCCAAGTGCAGAAGCATAAAAATCTTTCAGTGTAATGATATCCAACTTAACATACCATGTAGAAATAAATTTCAAAATATTACAGCTTTTATCTACTCAACCTATATGGACTTTTACGCTTTCTCCGCAATAGCGAACATTTTAATATTTCACATTTTAAACTTAAATCACCCTAAAAAACGTACAATAGGTGATTATTGTACTACAAGCGCTTTAATTAAGAAAAAAGCCAACAATTTGTTAATTAAAATGCAGCAATCTTTCAAGATAGTTTTTTTCTACTTCTGGAATATGTTCCTTGCCAAGGCGTTTTCGAATTTCATCCAAAATTTGCCGCGTACGCATTTGATCACTTTCTTGTGGAAATGCCTCACCTTCT
Source organism: Bartonella sp. ML70XJBT (assembly GCF_028618425.1). Lineage (NCBI taxonomy): Bacteria > Pseudomonadati > Pseudomonadota > Alphaproteobacteria > Hyphomicrobiales > Bartonellaceae > Bartonella > Bartonella sp. ML70XJBT. The sequence continues at coordinate 15,451 of NZ_JAQISX010000007.1, read as the reverse complement.
TGTCCTTTATCTGTTTTTGAAGAAAGTGGACGTCCTAACGGATCTTTGGGACCAGAATCAGCGTTTTGAGCATTTCCTGTTTCTTTGAGTTTTTCACGCATTTTTTTCAAAACACTTTGGGCACCTTGTCGCAAAGATTCCAAAGCATCAGACTGATTTTGTATAGATGCCTGATGATTTTCATGATCAAGAGCATCTTCTGCAGAATTCATTTTTTCTTCTGCTTTTTTCAATGCACCACCTGTTTCAAATCCCTGTTCTGACAATTCTTTTTCTAATGTTGATAATTCAGACTGCAATTCAGCCTGACGTTTTTTTAAAGATTTTTTTTGTTTTTCCAGTACATTTTCCCCGCGTTTTTGTTTCATCTCTAACTGATGTGTTTCATTGAGAATTTCTTGCTGACGACGCATTAAATCACCAAGTTTGTCCATCTTTTCTTTCATTTGCGCAGATTGACTTTTTTCTCCCTCATTTTTATTGCCTTTTTGCACATGCAAATGGTCAAGCGTCTGTTCAATTTCCGCCAAGAGCTGTTCCGCTGCTAAAGAAGAACCCATTTTAGCCATTTCTTCAATGAGATTCAATTTTTCTTGTAATGTATCTTCAGAAAGATTAGGGTGTTTTGAACTTTTAGAATTTTTAGAAACTTGACTATCTGGCTCTTTTTCAGCCAAAGCTTGAATATACGCATCCATAGCTTGACGTAAATCTGCCATGAGCCGTTCAATTTCTGCCGGTGGAGCACCATATCGCAGTGCATCGCGTAGAGCAGCTTGTGCTTGTTTTAAATTTTTTTGCGCAGATTCAAGCTGATTGCCTTCAAGGCCTAAAGCAATCTGCCATAAATAATCCACCACACCACGCAAATCCTCTTCTGTTTGTGCCAAAGAAAGCCTTGTCCACGCACTCTGTAAAACAAGAAAATGTGTTACATTTTGAAGCCCCTTTTCTGGACGCACCAGCAAAGCAGAAAGCATATCCAATACACGTTCTCTCGCAGCAACATCAAGAGCAAGTAAACGACGCAATTCACTAACCGCACGCGCAACAGGATTTGAAAAAACACGCTGCGGTAATATCATAACAAAAGTTTTACTACGCCCTTTCTGCCCCGCACCATCTTCTCCCACCAAAGTAATTTTGACTTGCGAACCCGCCCATGGATGCGCTGAGACATCATGCACTGTCCGCATTTTGCCTTTTCCACCCCGTGGGAGAAGAAGCTTTATTTCTGGTGCTTGATAAAGAGAAGAAGCATTTTTATGCTGAAAAAGAGGCTCTATTTCAACAAAAGCCCTTGTCACACCATAATCATCATCCAACACATACTGCAACTCTAACGACCCCGTTAAAATCCGCCCTGGTTTTTCCAGCCAATCAATTGTTGGTTTCTTATCTTTCATCACCTGCAAATGCCACTGCTGTTTTTTACGACGTGATGAGATAAACAAATCCATTGAATGCTCTAAATGGGTTTCAAAATGAACAATTGGATCATTGAAAGCTGTTTGTTCCGTTTTTTCTGAAAACAAAACTTTCTGCCCATCTTCTACATTTTTTGCTTTAACTGTAACACCAGCCCCATTGACAACACGCACAACCACATCACTTCCTTCAGGAATTTCCAGTTGTGTCTTCTCATCTTTTGTCAAATAAATTGGCGCCACGCCGGTATAAGCAGGTGGTGTTACCCATGCATCAATCCGCATGAATTTTTCATCAATCACAGGACGAAAATCAAAAGCATCAGCCAAACGTCCACCACGTGAACCAAAAGAAAAGCTAAAGGCACACACAAAAAGGAGGACACACAAAGCCCTCAAAGCCAAAGGATCATAAGCTGCACTATTAAGAGAAATAAATCCAGTTTTTAAATGGTATAATTGTTTTGCCATTCGGCGTTGATGCTCACGCCAAATAACAGCACTAAAATCTTCTTCAATTTCAGAACATATGTGATCTGTCTGAATATTCAAAGGCTTGTGTTTAAGATTATTAACACGTTCAAGACGGTGATCCACTTCCCGCATTGTAGGAAACCGAAAACCAATAAGAAAAAATAAACTCGCCCCAGTAAAAACAAGTAAAACCCCAAGTAAGAGCCAATGGGACCAATAGCCTAAAACGCCAAAAAGCCCTAACCAGCTAAACGAACAAAAGAGACTGAGAACAAGGAAAAATGGCAACAACCGTATCCATATCCGTTCAAATGAAAGAATCCCCCACATCAAAATGCGCACACACAAAAGCTTTATTTCAAAGCTCCTGATGTTTTTATTTTTCATAAACAAGCATTTTTCCCCTTTTACCGTGATGTATTAAAATCATAAAATCCATATAAGACAATTTCCAGAAAATAAATTGTTTCATCAAAGTTTAGTAAAAATAAGACCAAAAACATTTAAGAATTTTCGATCCAGCTAGGAATATGATCACATTTCATCAATTGCGCATAATCAAGACGTGGACGAATAACCGCATAACGCGTATCTTGAACGAGAACTTCAGGGATCAAAAGTCGACTATTATAAGTACTTGCCATCACAGCGCCGTAAGCCCCAACCTGCGTAATTGCCAAAAGATCACCGGATGTCAAAATCGGCAAACGGCGATCTAATGCTAAATAATCACCAGTCTCACAAACGGAACCCACAATATCTGCACGAATAAGAGGAGCGTCTTTTACTGCTTGTTTCACAAGGACGACATTCTGCCAAGCATCATAAAGCGTTGGACGCATCAGGTCATTCATCGCCGCATCCACAATAACAAAATTTCGCCCTTGTCCCTTTTTTAAATAGAGAACAGAGGTTACCAACACACCAGCTTGACCCACAATGCTGCGCCCCGGCTCCACAACAATATTAATCCCTAAAGGAGCAATATGCTTCTTTACCAGCGCAGCATAATCAAAAGGAGAGGGTACGCTATGTTGTTCACAACCATAGGCAATACCAAGCCCACCACCAATATCTATATGCGTTATTGCATAACCATCGCTCCACAATTGACGCACACAATCTGCAATAAGAAGGAATGCCTCCTCAAACGGCTTTAAATCACAAATTTGACTGCCAATATGCATATCGATACCGCAAACATGCAATCCAGGTAAAGAGACAGCCTTTTTGTAAGCCTCTCTCGCCAATATCAATGGAATACCAAACTTATTTTCAGATTTCCCTGTTGTAATTTTCTTATGAGTCTTTGCATCAACATCTGGATTAATGCGCAATGAAACACGCGCTGTCTTTGACAAAGCAACAGCACGTTGTGACAACTGTTCAAGTTCTGGTTCTGATTCAACATTAAAACAATAAATATTCTGAGAAAGAGCAAAATCTATCTCTCTCACGGTTTTGCCAACACCAGAATAAACAATACGATGTGCCGGAATACCAACAGCAAGGGCGCGCCGTAATTCACCTTCTGAAACCACATCAGCGCCCGCCTCATTTGCTGCTAAAAGCCGTAAAATTGCTTGATTAGAATTGGCTTTAACCGCATAAGCAATCAGACTGGGCATCCCTTGAAATGCCTTTTGATAGTCCTTAAAACGTGTAACCAATGCATTAGCCGAATAACAATAAAAAGGAGTTTCTACCTCCTGCGCAAGAGCCGCAAGCGAACACCCTTCAGCATGAAGCATGCCTTGATGGTAGGGGAAAAAATTCATATTTTCCTCCTACTTTATAAAACGATCAAGAATAAACGGTTGATCATCTTCACTTTTAACAGCAGATGTTCCCTGCACAGACTTTCCCAAACTTGCAGGAGGTTCCTCCAATGATCCTTTACGCCCACACCCAACAACACCAACGCCCCCCAAAAGGACAATCATAAACCCCTTTATTATAATTTTCATCTGCCCTCTTTCCTTATCTTCATCTCTTTTTTTTACCTTTAAAATACAATCACTCAAGCGCTCACAAGGCGTTTTTTCCAATAGGCAATTTGCCGAAGGATCTCTAAAGGCGCTGTTCCTCCAAAGCTTTTGCGACTTTCAACAGATTTTTCAACAGTCAAAACATCAAAAAGTGTCACATTGATATCAGGACATATTGTTTGAAGCTCATCCAATGATAAATCCTGAAGACGGCACTGTTTTTTTTCTGCCAATGCCACAGCTTGCCCTGTCATGTGATGTGCTTCACGAAAAGGAATTCCTAATTCGCGAACAAGCCAATCAGCAAAATCTGTCGCTGTTGCATATCCCAAATCTGCGGCTTGTTTCATGGCTTCTTTATTCACGTTCAAATCAGCAATCATTCCTGTCATTGCCGCCAGTGATAATTCTAAACTCAAAGCCCCATCAAACACATATTGTTTATCTTCTTGCATATCCTTTGAATAAGCAAGCGGTAACCCTTTCATCACCGTTAACAGTCCCATAAGCGCACCATTTAATCGACCTGCTTTTGCCCGTACTAATTCGGCCGCATCAGGATTTCTCTTTTGTGGCATAATAGACGAACCCGTTGAAAAAGCATCTGACAAACGAATAAAACAAAATTGTTGACTTGACCAAAGAATGATTTCTTCTGCTAAACGCGAAAGATGCATGGCACAAAGAGCACCAGCGCTTAAAAATTCCAAGGCAAAGTCACGATCAGAAACACTATCTATTGAATTGCGTGTAGGTTCTCGAAAACCTAGTGCTTGTGCTGTCATAAAGCGATCAATCGGAAAACTTGTTCCTGCCAAAGCCGCAGCCCCCAAAGGTGATTCATTCATTCGTTCAATAGCATCACGCATCCGCGATAAATCGCGACCAAACATTTCAACATAAGCCATCATATAATGACCCAATGTAACGGGCTGTGCCGATTGTAAATGTGTAAATCCAGGCATAAAGGTATTGACATGTTTTTCTGCAAGAGCAAGTAACTGTTTTATCAACTCCTTTAAAGCTTGTGCTATTTTCTGTAATGCCTCACGAACCCACAACCGAAAATCAACAGCCACTTGATCATTGCGTGAACGCGCCGTATGCAAACGCCCAGCAACAGGACCAATCAACGCACTCAGCCGCGCTTCAATATTCATATGAATATCTTCAAGCTTTCGTGAAAAAACAAATGTCCCTTCTTCAATTTCTTGAAGAATAATTTTTAAACCATGAGAAATTTTTTCATAATCAGACTGTAAAATAATCTTTGTTTGCGCTAACATCTCAGCATGAGAGAGCGAACCTTGAATATCTTGCCGATAGAGTTTTTGATCAACATCAATTAAGGTGTTAATTTCTTCCATAACTGTAGCAGGTCCTGCGATAAACCGTCCTCCCCACATTGGATTCTTTAACTTCTCATCTGTCATATTCTAAAAACACCCATAAAAAGGACAAAATCATGATTCTTCAAAATTTTAATAGTCCAAAAAAGAAAAACAAAAAGAGGCAAATTTTCATAGCATCCTTTTTTGTTGCCATTATCTTAGTTGGTATCAGTTTATACGCAATAAAAAATCATCATGACAAGACAGTCTCCTCTTTTGCCAACGCCATTTCAAAAGAAAAGACAGAAAAAATTCAAGACAAAAAAATGATAATAGTCCAAAAAGCCGCAACAGGTTTTTTTGCTCACATGCGATTTATGGATACACCCTTAGATATGAATACCCTCTCTTTTAAGGATATTCAAGGAAAAGACCACACAATCGCTGAATTTAACGGAAAACCGATACTCATCAATCTATGGGCTATCTGGTGCGTTCCCTGTCGCACAGAAATGCCTGAACTTGCAGCATTAAAACGCGAACTGGGTGGAGAAAACTTTGATGTTATAGCGATTAATATCGATAAAGCCGCTTCTGTGGAAAAAATTCAGCAATTTTTGCAAGACATTCATGCAGATAATTTAGTCTACTATCGCGATGAAACCATGAATATCTTCAACGACATGAGAAAACAAGGACTTGCTTTAGGGCTCCCCATCACATTTCTCATTGATGAAAAGGGGTATCTTATCGCTTCCTATAATGGAGCAGCGCCATGGGCCAATAATGAAGCCAAAACACTCATAAAAGCTGTCATGAAAGAAGCACAATAATCTAATAACCACATCTTTTTAAACGTTGGATTTGACAATCCAACGCTGACAAAAAAGCAGAACGATCTTTTCTACAAAAAGGACGTGGTCCTCCTGTGATATGTCCCTGACCTCGCAAATCTTCCATCAAATTGCGTACGACTAGAGCTTGACCGATTGAATTGTTATCAAAAATACGCCCCGTTGGCGAAAGACAAAGCCCACCAGACCGTACAACCCGTGCTGCTAAAAGGATATCACTAGTAATAACGATACTCGCCTCATGTACGTGTTCTACAATCCAATCATCAGCCCTATCAAGCCCATCAGAAACAACGATTCTTTCAATGAGTTCTTCCTGGGGAAGAGAAAGAAAACGGTTTGCGACAATAAATGTTTTAAGCTGATAACGATTCATAACACGATAAATTTCAGCTTTTACCGGACAGGCATCCGCATCAACCAATAAAGTAATAGCTGGTCTTATTCCTTGCGCCATCTTTTGGCTTTCATATGATCTACAGTTTTTTCATTCACCGAGGCGATTGCCAACAATTGCGATAAAACATTATTGCAGCGTTTATTTCACCCCCGAAAATAAAAATTGCGCTTAATATGTAAAGAAAAATAATGGCAACCATAATAGATGCTAACCCCGCATAGGTTGAAATATAATCAAACATCGTTAAATAGTGCGCAAAAGCAAGAGAAGCCATAAACCATACAAACATTGTCACCACGATTCCCGGTAAAATATCTATAAACTTCCGCTCTCCTGCTGGAAGCCATTTATGAACAATCAAAAGACTGATAAACAAAATAACGACAGCAATTGTATAACGCCATAAACGAATAATCCCAATATATTCAGTCATAAAAAAAGAATGATTTTGCATAATTTTGATCAGCAAAGGCGCTAAAATCAATAAAAAACTCATCACAACAAGACCAAAAGCTCCAAGGATGACAAAAAACAAACTTTGAAAACGACAAAATAACAAACTCCGTCGATCAGTCACACGGTACGCTTTATTCAAAGCTGTACGCAAAGCCTCTATTCCATTAGAAGCAAAATAAGCCGCTCCAATGACAGAAAGCGTCAACACACCTCCTTGATGAAGGGTTAAAACATTGACAATTTCCTGAGATAAAGGCTCAGCAATGACATCAGGCAATAGCTGTACGAGCGCTTTAATTTTTTGCGGTGTATAGGTAAAAGCCCCGAGAAAACGAGCAAAAGATGTTCCAAAAATAAAAAAAGGAAAAAATGCTAAAAGGCCTGACAGCGCAACATGGCTTGCAAAAGCACTTCCACTATCACGCCAATAATGACTTATTGCGTCACCAAAAATACGATAGCCATACCAAAAGATACTTCTTAACAAATCTCAATACTTTCTGGTAACATCCTTTTTTTAGTTATCTCATGCTGTATAAAAGCATCAAGACTTAAAAAAACATTTTTTAGTATAAAGGGCAATAATCCATGTGGTCAAGCCTCACCCTATTCAAAAACTGAAAAGCCAACGAATTTTACCAAACAAATTATCTCCTATTTAGAGCTTTTTATTTTATATTGAAAACTGCTCTCTATTAAAGAACACAAAAAAATAAAATCTGAAACAAAGATATTTCCATGAGTGCTTCTTTCCTTTTTAACGCTTAAATTAAAAGAGAATAGGCGGAAATGAGTTTTTATATTTACGCCTTTATATATTGTTCTCAAATAAAGTTTTTCCCTGCTTTAAAAGACCAATCAAGCAGATAGAATATTCTCACTCCAAACAAGCACATAAAAGCTAAAAAACGAGTACACTAAATCATATGAATATTTTTCTCAAACATGTTGCTTTATGAGATTTGAATATTCATTTACAATTGCCAGAAAAAATATACTGACCATCGATTGAAGAATGCGCCTCTGTTTTCATAAAACATTTTTTACGAGACAGCACCCATAATACAATCTAGCTTTGCATTGATTTACAGACATTCATACAAATACCCTGTCCCTAAAAAATCCCTCATCAATCTCTTGGTTATATTCGTAAAAATCAAATTTATAGGGCTATAATTCTTAGCTCGATAATGTGAATAATAACACCATAAAAGCATTTTATAAGTCTTTACCCTCAGCAATACAAAAAATTATTGAACAAAGCTTTTATCTTTCAAAAAATGACTTCTTTCCTTTTACAGACATGACTAATAAGAATTACATGTCCATTGATATGAAATAAATTGAATTTGAAGTCTATCTCTTTTCTCTCTCATTTACGCGAATTGGCTAACCAAAACAACAAGCCCCCCTCTGGGAGGGCAAAAACCATTTTGGAGCACAGGGTTGGAGATAAAGGTAAGCAATGCCACTTATCATACACAAACGACTGAAAACAATACCATATCTTCATTACAACAAACAATTTAAAAGAACAGATATCTAAAGGCGTGATAAGAATAAGCAAAACAACAGCACAAAATTCAAAAATCTCTTATTTTACATTCCCTCTTTAGAAACGCTATGACGCCCAAAATCAGGGGCATCAATTTCCTGACCCGCAGCAATGATATTACGGCGCACAGCACGCGTACGCGTAAAAAAATTAAACAGTGTTTCACCATCACCTATACGAATTGCCTGTTCTAAAAAAGCAAGTCCTTCACTAAAACGACCCAACATTTCTAAAATAGCCTCTTTATTATGTAAACAAATATCGCGCCACATGACAGGATCGGAAGATGCCAAACGCGTAAAATCACGAAAACCGGAAGCAGAATAAGCAATCACTTCTGAATTGGTTACTTTTTCTAAATCACTCGCTGTCCCAACAGTATTATAAGCGATCAAATGTGGCAAATGTGAAACAATTGCTAAAACGAGATCATGATGCCTAGGCTCCATCTTTTCAACACGCGCCCCACAAGCTTCCCAAAACGCTGTCAACCGTGCGACTGCCGCTGCATCACTCTCCGCAAAAGGCGTTAAAATACACCAGCGATTCATAAATAAATCAGCAAAACCAGCATCTGGTCCCGAATATTCCGTTCCAGCAATGGGATGTCCCGGAATAAAATGAACCGTTTTTGGCAATAAAGGCGCCATTTCTGTAATAACCAATTCTTTTGTAGAACCAACATCACTCACAATCGCTCCTGACTTTAAATGATTGTGAATGTTTTTTGCCACCTCTGCGCTCGCTCCAACAGGAACAGAAATAATAACGAGATCAGCGCCTTCAACAGCCTTTGCATTATCCGTTGTATAAAAATCTCCAAGTTCTAATTCACGCGCTCTTTCCAGTGTTTCTTGTCGACGCGTTGCAATAGAAATCTGAGCTGAAAGATTTTTCTTTTTAATCACTCTTGCTAAAGAAGATCCAATCAAACCGATTCCAATGAGTGCTATTTTTTCAAATTGAATATGGAACATCTTTCACCTTTAAAGATTTTTTTCAATGGCAACAAAGATAGTTGTAAAAAAATCACGACTTTTTTGTTTGTTTATTCAAGAGTTATGCTCAAAATATTAAAAAACTACAACGAGAGAATAACGCTGTTTACCCATCATCACCTACGCAAACGAACAACAGATCATTTTATCTAGAAAATGCAAAAAATATGTAACGAAAAATTTAAAACCAAACTTCTAAATTCTTATTTCATTGCTTAATAAAATTCAACACTTTGATTTATAAAGATAATTATATTATTTTATATTATATATTGAAAGAGACCTCTTAAATACCGCAGAATTATTTCATTTTAAGCCTTCTTATGTTAAGTTTAATCAAAATCACGTCTTTTGCACCTCACAAGATGGATAGTATATGTATAAAAATACTTAAAAGAAGAAATAAAAAGCCTCACACTCTCTAATTTCAAGAACTAACGCAACAGTAGAAGTTAGCAAAGTACGCAATGAGTTCCGGTACACTTTTATTAAACGTAAAGACGATAGTGCCTACTAATGGCATTTACGAGAAGCTTTACCATTATCCTATTTATGAGCACCGTTGTGAAGTAGATATGACACGCATTGAAAAATGTTTTTAAGAAAGCGCATAAATTCGTAAGATAAATACATTCTGTCATATTTTTTTGTATGAAGAACGCGACATCTTCAAACCCTCTAATATCCACCCCATATTCTCATAAAAAATACCGAATATGCAAGATTTATCTGCCCTCTTATACCACTCACCACCCGTATGATTCACTTCACTAAAGGTTCTATGAACAATAAATATGAGAACGCATTTGATAAATCACCGTAAAAAGCGATTTTCCTTCAACCTCTACCTAATAACACAAGAGCTGTAATTGCTGAAAATGCCCTTGTGCTATACGCAAAATAAAAAATTATCATATTTTTAAATATGTTAAGCTGCCATTTGGCGTCGTGCAATAATTGTGAGTCCTAACAAAGCTTGACGAATAATGGCTTCACCCAAAAGCGGATTTTTACGGCTTTCTAAAACAGCCCTCTGAATTTTTTCCATTGCGTAAGAAATCTGTTCTAATTTCCAATATTTTAAAGCTTGTTCAACAATTTTTTTCCGTTGAAAAAAAATGGGAGGACGCGCTTGAGCAATCACCGTAAAAGGCGATTTTTCTTCAACCTCTACCTGATAACGCAAGAGCTGTAATTGCTGAAAATGCCTCTGTGCTGTACTTAAAATAAAAAAAAGCGCTCCCTGCAATGCTGCATATCGATTAAAATGTGCTTCAAAGCCTGATATATCGCCCAACAAAAGGGCATCAATGACTTCATCTTGAGAAAGAGCACTTACATCGCTTACAACAGCTTTCACATCTTCAAGGGTAATATGAACATTTGAAGCATAAAGACAAAGCTTTTCTAATTCACCTCGTGATACAAGACGATCTACCCCTAAACTTTCATGCAACCATCTACGTGCATCTAAAGAAAGAGTCTTCTTAAACTGTCCTAAAACCTCATCAATCAAACCGTCAAGAGAACGCATATCATCAGCAAAACAGGGCAAAGCCATTGCATTTTCTGCCGTTTCAATAGTATTGCGCAATCCTGTTCCTTTTTTTAAATCGCCTGCCTCAATAAGTATAAAACTCTGCTCTGGTGGTTTTTCAATTAAAAGTTTCAAGGCGGCAAGAAAACCTTTTTGGTTAGCAGCATTAGAGATCCATATCAAACGGTCTCCCCCAAAAAGCGAGAAAGTACGCGCTTCATTTTCCAAACGTGCGGGATCTTTATCAATTTCAGCAGCATCCAAACGGATTGTCGAAAATGGATCTTCTATTGCGACCTTTGTAAGCCTAGCAAAACGTTTGGCACGTTCACAAATAAGACCACGATCTAGCCCATAAATGAGAACAATAGGAAAAGAACGTGAGAAACGCGTTAGAAATTGATCAACCTCATGTGCTTTTTTCTGAGCCACATTATTAATCCATTAACAGTTCATCATTATCAAGAACGTCCCCGCGAACTTTCTGAAACATATGAATTAAATCATTAACATTCAATCCCTTACGTTCTTCATGACAGACATCCAAAATCACTTTTCCACCATGCAACATCAGAGTACGATCGCCATAATCAAGAGCTTGACGCATAGAATGGGTTACCATAATAGTCGTTAATTTTTTCTCTTCAACGATTTTTTCAGTCAACCGCATCACAAAATCAGCCATTCCAGGATCAAGTGCTGAGGTATGTTCATCAAGTAATAAAACATCTGCATGAGCTAATGTTGCCATCACAAGACAAACAGCTTGGCGTTGTCCACCGGATAAACTGTCCATAGGATTTTGAATATATGCTTCAAGACCAATGCCTAATTGAGCAATTTTCTCTCGAAAAAATTGTCTTTTTTCATGGTTTAAAGCTGAACGCAAACCACGACGATTTCCGCGAAGAGCGGCAAGAGCTAAATTTTCTTCAATTGTTAAAGAACCACAACTTCCCTTTAAAGAATCTTGAAAAACACAGGCAACCTTCCCAGCGCGTTCGCTAACTGATTGCCTAGAAACATTTTGTCCATTGATAACCACTTTTCCTGTCGAGGGAAGTGTTGCTCCCGCCAAAACACTGAGCAACGTTGATTTACCTGCACCATTTGAACCAATAACCGTAACAAAGCTACCCTGATCAATTTTGAGGTTAATATCAATTAAAGCCTGTTTTTCCAAAGGCGTTTGCGGTTTAAATGTGACCCCAACATGAAAAAGCTCAATCACGTTTACGCCTCCTCCAATAGCGTGGTACAATAAGAGTTAACACAACCAACAGTGACGTAATCAACTGAAGATCTGTCGACGTATCAATACCAATTCCATTAGCCTCAAATGCAAATTGCACGGCCACACGATAAAGAACTGACCCCACAATACAGCTGATTATAATCCAAAAAATATTGCGCGTACGAAAGAGCGTTTCCCCAATAATCACAGCAGCCAACCCAAAAACAATTGTACCAATTCCACCGGTAATATCTGTTGCAATTGCAGTTTGAATATAAAGAGAACCACCAAGCGCAACACAAGCATTAGAGAGCCCCATACCAAAATAAATCAATGCTGAAGTATGAACCCCTTGCGCCGTCGCCATCTGTGGATTAGCTCCCATTGCACGCATAGCAAGACCTATTTCACTTTCCAAAAAGCGCCAGATCAAGAATGCCACCACCAGCAATACAGCACCAACGAAAAGAGGACGCACAAAGATATCAGGTAACCCAAACAAATTATAAAAGGGTGTTAAAGCCGTATCAGAAAGCGCCAAATTAATATTAGAGCCTCCCATAATCCCCATAATACGGAGATTCACTGTATAAAGTGCTGACATTGTCAAAATAGAAGCCAAAAGATTCAAAATGCCAAAACGCAAATTCAACAGAGCTGTTAGCAAACCTGCTACCATACCCGCACAAAAAGCACATGCCATAGCTGTCCATGCATTAAAACCTAAAAGAATCAAGACGCCACAGACACAGGACCCAAGAAGAAACGAGCCATCAACTGTCAAATCCGGAAAATCCAAAACACGAAATGAGAGATAAACTCCTATAGCCACAAACGCATAAATAAGACCTAATTCCACAGCGCCAGAAAAGGCAAATATATTCATGTAAAGCAATCCCCAAGAAAACTAAACAGTTTTTATTGTATTAACACCCTATCAACAAAAGTTATTGAATCACTTTTGTTGCACGGTCAATAACGGCCTGCGGAATAACAATCCCCGCCTTTTCTGCTGCTTTCAGATCAATTCGAATGTCATTATTAGCTGCCTGCACAACATCAATATCACCAGGCTTTTCACCCTTTAGAATACGCACAACCAACTTCCCAGCATCAACCCCAACATCATAGAAATTCACACCTTGCGTCATAAAAGGACCACGTCCTATCGTATTCGCATCAACAGTAAATACAGGCATATTGGCTTCCTGGGTGACCTTTATGGCTCCCTCTAAAACAGACAGAATCGTATTATCAGCAGGAACAAAAATAACATCAACCTTCCCGATTAAAGCGCGTGTTGCTGCTTGAACATCTGAAGGCTTTGGGGCCGATGAAGGAATGATTTCAATTCCAGTTTTTTTTGCGACATCCTTTAACGTCTTAAGGGTTGAAACAGAATTTGCTTCAGAAGCATTATAAAGATAACCAATTTTTTTCAAATCTGGTTTTACTTCCTGCAAAAGTTTAACACTTTCAGCAACATCGATACGATCAGAACTCCCCGTCATATTGCCGCCAGGCTTAGTCAGCGAAGAAACGATTTTAGCTCCGATAGGATCAGAAATCGCCGCAAAGACGATAGGTATTGTTTTTGTTGCTGCAAGCATTGTTTGTGCTGAAGGCGTGGTAATCGCTACAATAACATCGGGTTTATCACCAACAAATTTACGTGCAATTTGTGTTGCTGTTGAAATGTTTCCCTGTGCTGATAAAAAGGTCAGTTGAAAATTTTCACCTTGCTTATAACCATTTTCTGCAAGAACATCTTCCACACCTTTACGAACAGCATCCGCCGCAGGATGGATCATAATTTGTGTTAAAGCAACTTTAACGTGTTTAACTTGGTCATCCGCTTTTACAGCACTGTTCATCATAAAAACAGCTGCAACGACAATCCCTAATATACTTATTCTCTTCAACATTATATTCCACCCCTCTCCATGCAAAAATTAAAAAGGGGGTAATTTATTACTAAAAAATCTTCTAAAATCAATCTTTATTTTATTACATAGACAAAATAAATCAAACTGAGATGATATTTTTTTGTTGCAATTCATAGAAGCCTAAGCCATACAAGCAAAGTATGTATCGAATCAGTGAGCGGGTGTAGCTCAGGGGTAGAGCACAACCTTGCCAAGGTTGGGGTCGTGGGTTCGAATCCCATCGCCCGCTCCATTAAGTTTTGATTATTGAATTTTGATTTATTCGTTGTAGCTTGTCAGCGGGTTTTGTATATTTTGACACCAGGTTTTGTACCAATTTATTTTCTTTTAAAGGGTTTTTAAGGTGTTTTCAAAGGGTCTTCAAAGACCTTTCAAAGATCATTTAGAGCCTCTTTAATGAATTTCTTTCTCTTCTCCTAAAAATTATGATTTTTAATGATCAGTTCTTTTGCCAGAATCGTATTACAATCGCATTATTTGAGAAGCAGCATGCATAAAAAGGTATCTCTTCTTTTAACATAAAGTGAGTGACAGCTTTTCAGTTTTCTGAGGCATTATTAAAACAAAAGAAGCTTTGAGGAATTCGGTCAACTTGACCGAATTACACTTCGATATGCAATTGCGCAATTTTTGTACCATTACTTGTTTGAGGAATTGGGTAAACATTACCCTATTGCTGAACTCATGCAATTGGATCAACTTGATCCTATTCTTTAAGGAATAGGGACAAGTTGTCCCCATTGCTCTCCCACCCAAAGTGCAAACATTGCACGTTGATCTCAGAAAGCATTACAACCGATCAAAGGAGCAGGTTGCATTTTTGATCTTCCATTTCCTTCACATAAAATTTCATTGTGATCTGAATATTTCAAAAATAGGATCAACTTGACCCAATTTTTCTTCATCATGCAATTGTGCAATGTTTGCACTATTGCTCCTTTTAGCAATTGGTGCAAGTTGCACCAATTGCTCTAAATGTTCATCATCACCGATCAAAGGGTCAAGTTGACCCTTTGATTTTATGTTTCTCGAAGGTTTATTTTTCCCCTGCTTCTTTTCCCTTGTCTGGTGCTTCGAGTGTGATTTCTGTGGTGTAACCACTTTGCTTTTCGTAGCGGTGGGTCACGGTAGCGGCTTTCCATGGTCCATTGATTTCGCCTCGAAACCCTTGAAGCAGCAGCGGTTGACCCGCCATGATTTCAGGGCGCCCCTCAAGGCTTAAAGAACCACTGCCCACAGCACGGCAAAGTC
>NZ_JAQISX010000069.1:0-2155 GCF_028618425.1 Bartonella sp. ML70XJBT | reverse complement strand
AAGGGATTTTGATAACGTAATCAGTTTTCATTTTCATATGCTTTTCATAAAGCACGTTTTAATCACTCACTAAAATGATCACTTTTGTCAGTTCAATTTACTGACACATAACTGACAAATATATATTATGAGTTGAATTTATGGGGTGAATCTTAATAAGGGTTGTATCATTAAAATGCTAACCTATTGAAAAATAATGTTTTTAATTTACTCTCATTTTAAAAAAATACTCTAGGGTCTAAAAACAACTGACTAAACTGACAAAAATGACAAAAGTCTATTAAAAGGGATTTTGCTAATCTCTATAGTTATCAATCTCTCTTTAGATGTTTTCATAAAAAGCAATAAATCACAATTATCCTATTTATCGTTTCTCTTATGAAAATGAAAAATAATGCCATGGCTATAAAGAAGATAACAGCTATAAAGCACGCGTGAAAAAAGCAGGCTTTCATAATCATAATGCAAATTAATGGATTGCTTATAAAGATAAGCCCTATAAAAGCTATTAAGTTGCAAATGTGTTATAAAAGAAATTAACAGAAATATTTAAAAACCATTTAGTGAAAAAATAGATACGTTATAAAGTTAAAAATACGCATTATGAGAGCGTTTTTAAATATTATAAATGTATAGATTCAAAAAATAACGCAATCGTTTAAGAAAGCCCATAATATAGCTTTAAAATCATATAAATACAAAAGAAGCGCTTGATAAGCATATGACAAATATATACACATAATGCATTTAAAAAAACATAAAAAATATCAAAAAAGATAAAATAATAATTGACAATAAATACGTATTTTGTTATATAAATAATCAAGTGATGAAAAACACTTTTGATAAGCGGGTAGATCACGATAAGGTCTTTCCCAATACATTAAAAAAACTGACTGTCTTTTATGTGTTAATTAGCATATAATGACTCTGTCGGGTGTGCTTACACCATAGAATACCTTTATAGGAAAAATGTAAGCAACGGACTTATCACCGTGTTTTTCAACACCCGGCGCCCTTATGGGCTGTCAATTGAAAAACAATTTTATGATAAGGATTTAGTTATGAAAACTACATCAAAAAACACCCCCGTTATTTCTTCTATTTTAAATGAAACCGCATCTAATAATAAACAAGAGCCTGCAAAAAAATATGAATTTATTGATGATTGTGAATATATCGATGGTCATTTCTTAAAGCGAATTAGAGCATTAAGAGATTTTGATGATGTCAAAAAAGGCGACCTCGGGGGCTATATTGAAAAGGAAGATAACCTCTCTCATGAGGGCAATTGCTGGGTGTATGATAAAGCACGCGTCTTTCAAAACGCTCGGGTTTCTGAGAATGCAAAAGTTAAAGGCTTTTTTGTTGACGTCTATGGCGATGCTAAAATTTATGGAAATGCTATTTTTCAAGGCATGGCAATAAATGATTATTGTGAGGTCTATGGCAATGCTCATGTTGAAAATGCTGTTATAATTGAAGGCAATGTTAAAATTTATGATAACGCCCGTGTAAGTGGTCATGCTCATATTTCTGATATGTCTGTTATTTGTGATGATGCTCATGTCGGAGGCAATGCAAAAATAAGCGATGGTGCTTATATCTGTGATCATTCTTATGTTATTGATGATGCCGTGGTTTGTGGTTCTTATGTATCAGGCTCTTCTTGTGTTCATAGTGCTGCCTCTTTAACAGAAGATGATCAAATTCATGATGAGGCAATTCCAAGATTTGGTAGTGATGATGATTATTACCGTCATGAATATTATGACGAGGCAATGTAATTAACACTAGGCGGTGCGGGGGCGCCTGCTTTCTAACCAAATTCTTTCATTCAAAAATTAAATCTTCTTATAAAGGAATTGTGCCATGCAAAAGAAATTTGCACTCACAAATGAGACACGTGTATTAAATAATCAAACTCTTTATCGCATTAAAGCATTAAGAGACTTTGCTGATGTAAAGGCTGGCGATTTAGGTGGTTTTATTGAAAGTGAAAACAACCTTTCTCATGATGGCAATTGTTGGGTATATGATAATGCTCTTGTTTTAAATCCTGCCTATATTTATGAAAATGCAAGGGTTTCTGATAAGGCTATTATTATGGGCTTTGTTTATGGCAATGCGCATGTTTGTGACCGCGCCCGCGTTT
>NZ_JAQISX010000068.1:0-2324 GCF_028618425.1 Bartonella sp. ML70XJBT | reverse complement strand
TAGAGCAAGCAAAACAGCAACGTTATAACGACGTCGCATAAATGAAAACCTTGTCACGTAAGGACGGACAAGGCTTCCCATTTTCACTCAAAGAATGAATAGCAAAATCCGTCCTATGGTGCAATATATCATAGGATAAAAAATATGTTTTCTTATATAAATGCTCGGGGCATCACCAATGCCTTGCGTGGGGTTTGGTATGGGCGTTATGGAAGTGCCCGTTGTCCAGCCCATGATGATCAATTGCCTAGCTTATCCATTGAATAAATTAGCGTATCTTATAAACTATGCTAATTAGCGGCTTTAAGATTTTCTAAAATATTAAAAGAAAAATCCGCTATGTGAGAAAACTTAAGTGTCAATAACAATTCCCCTGCTTTTTTCTTTCGATTAAAGTATCAAGCTATGCTTGTACCACTCTTTTCTTCTATTGATAGTTTCTCTTTCAATATGGAGTGGAATAAAACCATTTTTGTTAGCATATTCTAACAATCCCAAGTTTTTGATTGTCTGTATCTTGTTATACGAGAAACACGTAAACAAACGTAAAATTTTGTCATGTTCAATAAAAAATGATTAAAGATAAAAGTAGATATCTTATTTTCATTTCAAACAACAAATTGAAAAATTCATAGGAAATTTGATTGATCATATTTAACCATTAGATTAATATTTCAAGACAGATTACAGAAAGGAATTTCCTATGCAAAAGAAATTACCCAAAAGTTATATGACGGATGCTGAACGTGAAGAATTACGAGCAGCTGGTCTCCCTCAAAACAGTATCTATATGGTTGAAGCAGAAGCAGCTTCCAAGGCGAATGATAACAAAACAACGTGGGAGTGGTTAGCAATGGCTGAATATCCAGCACATGCACTTCTACATCTTAGACATCAACGTGGAGCACAGTTTATTCGTGATATGGGGTTTTTTACAAAGAATGCTGATGAGGAATATGGTCCAGACTGGTTAGATAAAGGGGTTGTAATAGGAGGTCATCATTTCTGATAAATTAGAAAAGCTTTTTTTACAACAAAGTGTAACTAGTACAAGATCTTGAAAAGACATTGGTATCTCAAAAATTACATAATGTACGAAGTAATTTGTGTGATTATATTCGTAATGTTGGTAAAAATAGTGATTTACCATTGCTTATTGATACGGAAAGTGACTTTATAAAGGATGATTTGCTTCGGTATGCTAATAGTAAAGCTATGGTCAGTAGTCTTGAAACAGCATTAATTGAAATAGGTGTTGTTAAGGATCACATAAAACTGGTTTCCAATCCTGAGAAATATGATGCGATAAATAGGGGACATAGTCTATCAAAGCACCGAAAAGGCGGATTACCTTATGATGAAGCTCGGAAAGCAATGGCATCTCATTATACACGACTAGGAAATCTGGACAAAGCACGTTTAACAGACATTGAAAAATCGATTATTGATGTGCGAAGAGAAAATATCAAGGCAATGCAAAAACTCTACGAAAAGATGCAAGCCAAAGCTATTGGTATAGATTTCTAACTCAATAACGTATTCATAACAAAGCTTTTTACATTAATTTATTCACACATCTTTAAAAGTAATAGCTAAATGAAAATATCCCTGCTGGATGTTAATCGTCCTAATTTCTTTCTCTATCCAATCAAAAAACTTCATTTTTCATTTTCTTAGTTCTGTTTGTATTCTTCATAGCAATATTTAGCTAGGTCTAAAGTCATCTTTGTATATGTCAAATTCGTATTCGAAATATAATTATGGATCTCTTAAATTAATTGAAAATATATTCATTATTGTTTGAAATACATTTTCATCACTAACAGAAAAATTAAAAAGTTTTCTTCATTATGAAAATCTAAAATGGTTAGTGTTATTTTTTTGTTTTTTCCTTTAATAGGAAGCTATAAAGAGAGATTCTCACTCAGAAAGCTTACAATCGCATGTTTTGAAAATGCCAAAGACCATAGCAAGCCTTGCGTTGATTTTTGAATTGAGTGAAGGCGGGCGTTTTGAAATCAATAGAGATGCCCTTGAGAGAGCTTTGTGTTGGGAAAAATATCTGATAAGTCACGCAAGACGTCTTTATGAGGCGGCGGATAACTTAGCAACAGAGCGTGCAAAATTGATTGTCGAACGTTGTGATCATTTACCCGATGTTTTTACGGCAAGAGATATCTATAGACGGTGTTGGAGTTCTTTAAAAGATAATCAAGCCGTTAAGCAAGCTTTAGAGCTCTTATGCCGTTGTAACTATATTCGTGAATTTCCTATAGAGGGGAATGAATTAGGTTGGCGTCCGGATAAACGCTATGAGTGGCATC
>NZ_JAQISX010000067.1:0-2344 GCF_028618425.1 Bartonella sp. ML70XJBT | reverse complement strand
AATTCATTGCGAAACAAATTCTCTGCCACTTCTAAAAGCGCAGCATTGTCCTTATCAGCCTGCACCACAACGGCATCAATGTCACTATAGCCCAAAAGCTCCGCAGCACGAAGCCGGTGCGCACCAGCAATAAGTGTGTAATTACCCTCTTTAGCATTGGGGGTATGGCGCACTGTAATCGGGTTCATTAACCCCTCCCGCGCCATCGATTGCGCAAGTGCCTTGGCATGCTCATCATCAACAGGGCGTATACGCTCCGGTACAACAATCACATCAAGAGCAAGCTTTTGAAACTGTGCCATCACGCCCCCGCCTTTTCCATTTCTCGTAAGAACAAATCCATCGCACGACCCGCCCACCTTCGATAGGCTTTCGCAAAAACTGGTTCTTCCAAACGCCGATTAATCACTTGCAAAGCAAGAAAGATAGCAGTCTGCTGCCGTACTTGCATGGCAACAATACGCCGCCGCGGTACCTCAAACTGATAATGCAAAATATGAATGGCAATTTGTCGTGCTAATATCGCATCAAATAAGCCATGCGGTGGGTCAATAATATATCGGATCGGTACATGCCGAAAGCTACCACTCACGGCTTTTAAAGAACAGGAAAGCATCATTTGTAGCCGTTCAGCTTCCGAATACGGATTAAAAATTTCTCTTTTTGCCTCGGGCGTCCATAAATTATAAGCAGCAACCATAACCATCCCCGATAAAGAAAACTTGACCACCTAACCTTAAAAAACAACCCATCCAATCGGCTGCTTGATGAGGCAACACTGTGCAATTTTTCTTGTCTATTTCGTATTGATCTTTAGACATTGATAAACCTTTTTATCTTATGGTATCTAAATACATGGCAAATGCGCTAACACGCAGAGCCGTGTAACGAAGTTTAAGCAGCATTACCGCGCAAAGCAGAATGCGCACGCGAATCTGTATTGGCATGTTTTGCTGCTTTAAAAATGCGACGGCGACTTTTGGGGTAGCGGTCGCTAAAAACCTGCTCGACAGGCAAACCGATAAAATCGGCAATGGCGCGTTCGGCTTTCTCGTTAGACCGTGTCCAAATGTGTTGAACACTGGATGAGGAGAGTTGATAAGCTTTCGCGAGCTCCGCCAAGGTCATGTTCCGGCGGCGTAGCTCAGCTAAAATACTATGGCGATCCCATACTTGAATGCATGTTTGGGTGGTTGTCATAACTTTCGCTCCTGCTTCAAACGGATATTCCAACTATCCGTTTTTTGTGGGGTTAATTGTAAAATATCTGCCCTCTATATCGGGCGGTAATATGTAATTAATTCATTTTTTGTGTTTTGTAAACATAAAAAATGAATTTATGAGGTATTTTTTTGGCTCGTCCCGATTCAGAACCCAAAACACCATTGGCAAAACGCCTACGTGAAATAAGAAAAATGCTTGGAAATGAAGAACGCGGTGCTTTTGCAAAAACTCTTGATTTAGCGAAAGGTACGCTCGCAAATTATGAGCTCGGTGTAAATGAGCCACCAGCATCTATTGTAATTGCCTATCACAAAATTTATGGCGTAGATTTTCATTGGCTTCTCACTGGTGAAGGTGAGATGTTTAGTGACATGGCAAAAGCAAAAGCAGCAGGTTTTAAACCACAAACGATCCCTGCTGGATTGATGAAAAAACTTGGTCGCATAGCTTATACAACCTATCGCGATGCAAAAATTAAACTCCCCCCCGAAGATATAGCGGAACTCGCGGCGGAACTTTATAAAAAACTGCAAGAGCTGGTTCAAGACATCAACGACACGGAAGAAATAGAGCTTACTTTGCCTCTCCTAAAATTGCATTTAAAGCGTCAAATAGAAGCTGAAAGAGCACATCTAGAAACTACACAAAATACGGCTTAATGCCCCTTTAATATGAAAAATCGATATGAAAATCTTTTTACATTAAAAAAATAATATAACCATTTGATTAATAAGTATATATTGCCTCTAAAAATAGATAATCATCAATAGGTGAAAATCTTTTTTGCTTTTTTGGTTATTTTTGGCTGATTTTGGAGTCAATTGAACTTTTGGAGTGATTTTTTTCAAAGGGTCTTCAAAGGCGGTTTTCTGGGCTTTCACAGACTTTTCAAAATTTTTCAAAGGGTTTTCAAAGACCTTTCAAAGCCTTCTCTCATTTTTACCATGAAAACGCACTTTTTTCTGATTTTCGGTAATTTTCGCAATTTTAGGTGTCAAAATACAATTTTACAAAACGCGCATTTAATGGTAAAAAATAACCATAAAAACAACAAATTACCACCTATTCCTAACTAATCCCACCTCTTCCCACTTAGTACAAAACCTACTGTCAAACTACA
>NZ_JAQISX010000066.1:0-2516 GCF_028618425.1 Bartonella sp. ML70XJBT | reverse complement strand
ACAAGCACATCTTTTGAAAATGGATAAAACCATACCAACCCTTGCGTTGATTTTTGAATTGAGTGAAGGCGGGCGTTTTGAAATCAATAGAGATGCCCTTGAGAGAGCTTTGTGTTGGGAAAAATATCTGATAAGTCACGCAAAACGTCTTTATGCGGCGGGGGATACAGTAACAGCAGAGCGTGCAAAATTGATTGTTGAACGCTGTGATTATTTACCCGATGGTTTTACTTCACGTGATGTTTATAAACGTGATTGGAAATGTTTAACAGACAATGAAGCCGTTAAGCAAGCTTTAGAGCTTTTATGTCGTTGTAACTATATTCGTCAAATAGCAAGTAATCATAGCTCTAAAGGCGGTCGACCTACCATACATTATGAATGGCACCCCTTAGTGACAAGTCATAAGACATCACACTGAGGCAATTTGGAAATCTTATAAAACATTAAACAATATAACAGTGAACCTTCAAAGCACTCCCCATCATTAGTTTTGGGGGGTTTTAGGGGTTTTGGGGGGCGCTTTTTACCCATTATTATTTTATTTTTTGAATACAAAATAAAAGTTATTATATTTCAATATGTTAGTATTTTACAGATCTTAAAAAAACAACCTATATTGATAACACAACCTCTAAATTCAACCAATAACATACGTTTTGTAGGGGTTTTGGGGGTTTTAAAAACAGACAAAACCTATGGTAAAATGCATCAAAATGATCATTCTGATATTTTAAAGCCCATAGTGCATTTGTTTTGATTAACACGTTAATTAACATATCAAATAAATAGCAAATTTCACTACTGTGCTGATCTAACCATGCGTCATAGGCTGTGGATAAATAGCCTTTTAAAGCCCCTTTTGAAAAAATTTATCCGTTTTTATGCATTTTTCTGCATTTTTTCTCAATTCGTCCAAAATGGATTTAATAAGCTTCATTTTGATTCTTTTGAAAAGAATTAAACACATTATAAAAAAACGGAGCTCTGTTATAATATGCTGCAATCTCTTAAGTCTGATCATGAACATGTCACTTTACGCTCTCTCTTACAATCTTATCGTAATCAAGCGATATCAGATGAGGATAAGCAAGCTGCTTTTGAAAAGTTTGTTATAGCCTATTTAACACAAGACCCATTGCAAAAGCAGGAATACGAAAAGGTTCAAACTTATAGAGAAGTCGCTGATGAAAAGGGATGGAAAGGAAGCGATATAGACACTGATATTGATTTGGTCGCAAAAGTTCGTGATCAAGAGGAATATGTTGCTATTCGCTGTCAATTTTATGAAACCAATCATCAGATTACACAAGAGGACATTGAAAGCTTTATCGCTATCTCTGGTAAAAGCAGGTTTAAATATCGTCTTCTGATTGATAGCACGGAAGGGGAATTAAGCGAAAATGCCAATACCATGATTGAAGGACAAGCCGTTCCGGTTTATCGGATACATCTCTTTGATATGGAAAACAGTCAAATCGATTGGGGGATTTTTGATAAGACAGGCAAAATCGTCCTTTACGAGCGAAAGAAGAAAAAACTTTTAGATCATCAGATAGAAGCACTAAAAGCTGTTTGTGAAGGCTTAAAAGAAGCAGACCGTGGCAAGCTTATTATGGCGTGTGGAACGGGCAAAACTTTCACAAGCCTTAAGATAGCAGAGACCATAGCAGGTCAAGGCAAGCGTGTGTTGTTTCTGGTGCCCTCTCTTGCTTTGATGTCACAAACAATCCGTGAATGGACACTGGATACAGAACTGCCCTTGCGTTCCTTTGCGGTATGTTCTGATAGGCAAATAGGCAAGCGTCGTAAATCCCAAGAGGATGATAGTGAATTATCGGCATCGGATTTAGCCTTACCTGCAACAACCAATGCACAAGAGCTTGTCGAGAAAGTAGGAAAGTTTTCTCCCCATGCTATGGTTGTTATTTTTGCAACCTATCAATCCATTCAAGTGATTGCTGATGCTCAAAAGGATCATGGATTAGCGGCATTTGATTTGATCATTTGTGATGAAGCCCATAGAACCACGGGGGCAACATTAGGAAGCGATGAGAATGAATCTGAGTTTGTTAAGGTTCATAACAACAGCGTTATTCAAGGGAACAAACGTCTGTATATGACAGCAACACCTCGTATCTTTAGTGATACAGCTAAAAAGCGTGCGGATGAGGTAAATGCCGTTCTAGCGTCTATGGATGATGAAAGTATTTATGGAAAAGTTCTTTATACCTATAGTTTTACTGATGCCGTTAAGAATGAACTTTTAACCCCTTATAAGATTATTGTTTTGGGTGTTGATGAGGGGGAAATCAGTAAAAGCATGGAGATGCCAACCACCAGTAAGGATTATGAACTTATTCTTGATGACAGAACAAAGATTGTTGGTTGTTATCAAGCTTTGACCAAAATGGATATCAAGGTTGATCTTGGAGATGATACGAGCCCCATGCGTCGGGCTTTGGCTTTTTGTAAAGATATCCAAACCTCTAAACGTATCCGTGATACCTTTCATG
>NZ_JAQISX010000065.1:0-2680 GCF_028618425.1 Bartonella sp. ML70XJBT | reverse complement strand
TTTGCGAATATTAAGGATGACATTGGCAAAGAGATCAACGCAGTTCAAAGTGATGCTTTGTTGTGGGATGGTACTAAAGGTGCGTTTGTCGCAGAACATGGCGAACAAGGAGCAAGAACGAATAGCAAGATTACATCACTTGCCAATGGAGATATTAATTCTGGTTCAAGTGATGCAGTAGCTGGTAATCAACTTCATACTCTAGGGAGCGGTGTTGCTACGTCTTTAGGTGGTGACGCAAGCTATGAGGATGGGAAGTGGGTCGCTCCTACATTCCATTTTAAGAGTTTCAACGACAATGGTGATGTTACTGACACGACTTATACTGATGTAACCTCTGCCTTTACTGGTGTTGGAAATTCATTTGAGAAAGTTAAAGATCAATTTGCAAATATTAAGGATGACATTGGCAAAGAGATCAGCGCAGTTCAAAGTGATGCTTTGTTGTGGGATGGTACTAAAGGTGCGTTTGTCGCAGAGCATGGCGAACAAGGAGCAAGAACGAATAGCAAGATTACATCACTTGCCAATGGTAGTATCACTAAAGATTCCACGGATGCGGTTACGGGCGGTCAGCTTTATTCGATGAACAATGCATTAGCGAGCTATTTTGGTGGTGGTGCTGAATATAAGGATGGTCAATGGATAGCACCAAGCTTTAAGGTTCATACAGTGAGTTCTGATGGTGGTAAGGTTGAAGAGCAGAGCTATGATAGTGTTGCAGCTGCCTTTGAAGGTGTTGGAAGTTCTTTTACAAATCTTCATAATGAAGTGACGAATGCTGTTACGAATATTAATAATCACATCAATAATGTTGTTAGTGATAGTCTTGTTAAACAAGATGAGAAGACACATGTTATCGCAGTTGGAGGTGAAAAGAGCGGAACTGAAGTTACGTTTGCGAATACTGATGGAGCGTCACGGATTCTCACAGGTGTAAAATCAGGAGCGCTTACAGAAACGTCGACTGATGCAGTGAATGGTTCTCAACTTTATTCGATGAACAATACGTTAGCGAGCTATTTTGGTGGTGGTGCTGAGTATAAAGAAGGCAAATGGACAGCACCAAGCTTTAAGGTTCATACAGTGAGTTCTGATGGCAGCAAGGTTGAAGAGCAGAGCTATGATAGTGTAGCAGCTGCCTTTGAAGGTGTTGGAAGTTCTTTCACGAATATTCATAAAGAGCTTAAGAATGAGATTAACCAAGTTGTGGGAGAGAGTCTTGTTAAGCAAGATGAGAAGACACATGTTATTGCAGTTGGAGGTGAAAAGAGTGGAACTGAAGTTACGTTTGCGAATACTGATGGAGCGTCACGGAGCCTCACAGGTGTAAAATCAGGAGCGCTTACAGAAACATCGGTTGATGCAGTGAATGGTTCTCAACTTTTTGCGACCAATCAAAATGTTACGACAGTAACGAATGATCTTAAAACGGTTTCTGAGAATACTTCGAATTTCTTAGGAGGTGGTGCAGATGTATTGAAAAGTATTGCGCCGACTTATACAGTTCAGGATAAGAGTTATCAGAGTGTAGCAGATGCATTTGGTGGTGTTGATCGTTCATTCACAGAACTTCATGAGGAGATTGCAAAAAATACGAGTGATCTTTCAGATACGATTAAGCAAAATGCTTTGTTATGGAGTGATAATGATCATGCTTTTGTAGCGATCCATGGAACTGATGCTGACAAGAAGAACAGCAAGATCACCTCTCTTGCGAATGGTAGCATCACTAAAGATTCCACGGATGCGATCAATGGTTCACAGCTCTATGCTCTAGGGAGTGGTGTTGCAAAGACATTGGGTGGTGACGCAAGCTATGAAGATGGCAAGTGGGTTGCGCCTACATTCCATTTTAAGAGTTTCAACGACAATGGTGATGTTACTGACACGACTTATACTGATGTAACCTCTGCCTTTACAGGTGTTGGAGATTCATTTGAGAAAGTTAAAGATCAGTTTGCGAATATTAAGGATGATATTGGCAAAGAGATCAACGCAGTTCAAAGTGATGCTTTGTTGTGGGATGGCACGAAAGGTGCGTTTGTTGCAGAGCATGGCAAAGAAGGTAGCAAAACGAATAGCAAGATTACATCACTTGCCAATGGTAGTATCACTAAAGATTCCACGGATGCGGTTACGGGCGGTCAGCTTTATTCGATGAACAATGCATTAGCGAGCTATTTTGGTGGTGGAGCTAAGTATGAGAATGGTCAGTGGACGGCTCCAAGCTTTAAGGTTAATACAGTAAGTGCTGATGGTGGTAAGGTTGAAGAACAGAGCTATGATAATGTAGCCAAAGCCTTTGCGAGTGTTGGTACATCTTTTAGCAATCTTCATAATGAAGTGACGAATGCTGTTACGGATATTAATAATCACATCAACAATGTTGTTAGTGATAGTCTTGTTAAGCAGGATGAAGAGAGCAAGGTTATCAAGATAGGAGCGGAAAAAGGAGGTACCAGCATTAACATTGCTAATAGTGGTGATGCTGCACGGACCCTTACAGGTGTAAAATCAGGAGCGCTTACAGAAACGTCGACTGATGCAGTGAATGGTTCTCAACTTTATTCGATGAATAATACGTTAGCGAGCTATTTTGGAGGTGGAGCTAAGTATGAGAATGGTCAGTGGATAGCACCAAGCTTCAAGGTAAAGACAGTTAAGGATGATGGGAGTG
>NZ_JAQISX010000064.1:0-2766 GCF_028618425.1 Bartonella sp. ML70XJBT | reverse complement strand
TCGAGCCAGAGCAAGTTGAAGAGGTGTTTGAATCAGAGGAAAGTTCTGAACAGCTACCTGTAGAAGCTCTTCAGGAGCAGCCAAGTTCTGATACAATAGAATCTGATAAATTAGAGCAAGAGCGGCAAGCACGTCAAAAGGCAGAACAAAGCGCCATTGAAGCGCGTGAATTGGCTATTGAACTTGCGCAAAAATATGCCGCAATGCAAGAAGAAATCACGCGCCGCCGTGAGGAAAATGTTCCCTCTCTAAAAGACGACCCAGAAGCACATGTTGCATGGCTTAGTCATAAGGTACAGGAACAACAGAAATTGCTTGATGAGTTTTCTCATATGAGAGAGAGCCAAGAGCGCATGAGTCAAGAGGAATATGAACGTCAAAAGTTAGGGGAATATTTCGAGGAATCCAAAGCGCAGGTACAAGATAAATATCCAGATTTAGACAGTATCACGGACTATCTCTATGAAAGAGCAGACAATGTTCTACAAGCGCAAGCTAGCCTTTATCCGCAATGGAAAGACCCTGTAGCACGGCAACAGCAAATTGGTGCTGAATTGCGCCAAATATGCCAGCAGTGTCAGAAAGCCGGTATAAATCCAATTGAGGTGCTGGTGCAAAAAGCGAAAGCTTTTGGCTATAGTGGAGCACCAGTTAAGGACGAAGTGGGAGTCCTTCAAGAGCGCTCTCAAGCAGCGCGGACGCTTACAGCGCGCGGCGGGCAAGTTCTAACAGGTGGTATGGATGTGAGAACGCTTTTTTCCATGCCGGAAGCAGAATTTGCAGCATGGGTTGAGAAAAATCCCAAAAAATTTGAACAAATTATGAGTAGAGCATGAAGATGTGCGCAATGGCGCGACAGAGAGAACCCAAGTGATTGTTATCGTTTGGGGGAGCCGCAAGGCGAGTTTTAAAACCAAGAAAGGCATTGATTGAAATGGCAGTAACAGAAGTAAAGCTCAATGACCCATTAGCCGTTGGCGTTTGGGCTAAGATGCTAAACACAGAGACCTCAAAAGCGTTGCCCATTGCACCGCTGATGGGGGAGAGCAAAAACAGCATTATCCAAGTGTTGGATGTGCTAGGAAAATCCGCTGGTGACTCCGTTACGAGTGGATTACGCGTTCAACTTATGGGGGATGGCGTTAGCGAGGGACAAACGCTAGAAGGCAATGAAGAAGCCCTCCAATTTATGAATGAAAAGGTGCGCATCAACGAGCTTACTCATGCTGTGCGCATCAAATATGAAGGCTCTATTGATCAACAACGTGTTCCCTTTAATTTGCGTAAAGAAGCAAAAGATGGGTTGGTTGATTGGTATGCAGACCGTTTAAGTATGATGTTTTTCATTCAGGCAGCAGGCTATACAGCACCATGGATGCATTTTGAAGGGCGCAGCATAACGTTTAAACCGGTGCATTATGGTTTTAATGCGCCATCAGAGCCAAGCAAATTGCGCCTTATTCGCCCAGCCAAGAAAAAAACAGATGAAGAGCTTACAAAAGAGGATGTTTTTACATTAGATCTTATAGATAAAGCTGTTGAACGCGCTAAATTGGCAAATCCACGCTTGCGTCCGGTTCGTGTTGATGGAAAATCGGCTTATGTGATGTATCTTCACCCAACACAAGTAACCCAATTGCGTACCAATACACAAAATGGTCAATGGTTGGATATTACCAAAGCAGCTTATGATGGCTCTGGAGCTAAGAACCCAATTTTTAATGGTTCTTTGGGGATGTATAACGGTGTCATTTTGCGTGAAGCTGAACATGTCCCCAATGGTGTTAATTCAAAGACAGGGGAGCCTGTTCCCTCTGTTCGTCGTGCTGTTTTGCTTGGTGCACAAAGTATCATCATGGCTTATGGGCGCGTTGGTAATGGTGCAACAGGAGGTGATGATAAAAAGGGTGGTACACGTTATAAACTTGTTGAAGAATTGTTTGATTATCAACGGGAATTTGGTTTGGCTGCTAAAACCATTATCGGCATGAAAAAGTCACGCTATACCTTGCCTCATTCTGATCAAGGGGGACAGGATTTTGGCACGATTGTTATCCCTTCTTTTGCTGAAATCAGCTGACAATTTTAATTTCATGAAAGGATAACAATGATGGCAAAAACATCACCAAATACAACGGAACCTGTTGAAACTGTTGAAACCGTGGAAAGCGTTGGCATGATAGATGAGGGATTGCCACCTGTTTTGCAAGGACGCAACAATTATACGCAGCAGGTTAGTTTTTTACGCTCGCGTGTTAAATGTACAGATCAAGGGTTGATAACGAAAATTGGCGTTCTACCCCGAGGGGCTTTTATCAAAAGTATTACAGCTTATACTATGGAGGATTTTGAAGATGTAGCAGCTACATTTGGAAAAGAGCCTCATGGCAATGATTATGGAGATGTGGGGCTTACGCAATCTACCGATGGCAATGTGTATATACCCATGGAGGAACGAGATGTTCCGCTAGAGGCTGAAAATGCGATTTATATGACACGAGACAAGAAAAGCACCACAGGTGATGCTGAGGTGATTGTTGAGTTTTACACTAATCGTTAAAGGCGAGGGGGGCGTTTATTGCTTGCGTCCCCCTCCCACGCAAGATGCCCCAAGACATTTGGAAGAGAATCATATGACGATAATAGTACAGACAGGTGGTCCGATTGGAGACAAACAGACCATTGTTTCTCATGACAAAAATTTTATCCAGATGTTAAGCGATATTCAGGATGAAATAGATGATCAAACAGATGAGTATGTTGATC
>NZ_JAQISX010000063.1:0-2894 GCF_028618425.1 Bartonella sp. ML70XJBT | reverse complement strand
AGAATATTGGAGCAACAACGATTGCTTTGAATGCTTTAGAGGACAAGCCGGTTTATAAAGCAACCGCCTTAGGGGTTGGTGTCTTATTGGGCGGGGAAATCCAGCAGGGATGCATTTATACATTAGTCTATAATGGAGATCATTGGCATCTTATGAATCCTACCTCTCTTCCTTTGGAAGAAGAAAGCAGTCTTTATCCAACGGGATTTATAGGAACATTTGGGATGCGCTCTATTCCAAAGGGTTGGTTACTTTGCGATGGGAAGGCTTATTCGCGTACTGATTATAGCGATTTGTTTGCGACGATAGGGACGGTTTGGGGAGAAGGGAATAGTGTTACGACGTTTAATGTTCCCGATTTTCGGGGGATGTTTTTACGAGGCTTAGATAGTGGACGGTCTATAGATGCCGATCGTAGATTTGCAAGTGTGCAAACCGATTTAATCGAGTCGCACCAACATCAGGGGCAAAGTCTTTCATTTCCCCATTTTACCAGCAATGAAGACTTTTGGGATGGGAATACGACGGATGTGTTGGGGTATCGTATGGGGTTGTTTGGAGGTGGCTCTTTAGCGAATTTTATGGGTATAGAGCGTGATAATTTAGGGAGTTACATTGTAGGTGATCCTATTGTTTTAGAGGAGCAAGAGGTTGTTTTGACAAGCTCTGATGAGGGTGAGACGCGTCCAGTTAATGTGAGCGTTTTGTTTGGGATTAAGACATGAGGTTTTAGATGTCGACGATATATGATTGGTCTTTAAATGCCTCTGAGAATGCCTATTGTGATGATTTGATTGATTGGTCCAAAGGGCAACGTCCTAGTAGTTTGAACAACAGTGCGCGTTTTATGATGCAGCGCATCAAGGAATATTTATCCGATACGAGCGGTATAATTGAAAACACCTTTACGGTTGACGGGGAACAACAGACAACGTTGATCAGGTTGCAGAGCCGCTGTGAGTTTTTAGAGTATAAGAATGGGCTATCGGTTTGTTTTAAAGCGAAAGGCAAGAATGTTGGAGCAACAACGATTGCTTTGAATGCTTTAGAGGACAAGCCGGTTTATAAGGCAACAGAGTTAAGCATGCGTGCTTTGACAGGCGGTGAGTTTCAAAAGGGGTGTATTTATAGCTTGGTTTATAGGGATGAAGGTTGGCATGTTTTAAATCCTACCCCTTTGCCTTTATTACAAGATCCGAATATTTCGGTTTATCCTACTGGTACGATAGGGATTTTTGGGATGCAAGTTTTGCCGTTTGGTTGGTTAGTGTGTGATGGTCAGGCTTATTTGCGCAGTGATTATCCAGCTCTTTATGATGCGATAGGGACGAGGTGGGGAGGCAGTGATAGTTGGACGAAGTTTAATGTTCCCGATTTGCGAGGAGTGTTTTTGCGTGGTGTTGATGATGACCGTGAGATAGACCGCTGGCGATCTTTTGCGGCTTTTCAGAAGGATAGTATGAGAAAGCATGACCATAGAGGTCAATCCTTTATAGTTTCGAATGATGAGAATGAGGGAGAGCATTGGCGTGGAGATATAACGTTCATATGGGGTTATGAGCTGAATGAGCAGCAAAGGGAAAAGCTCGCTGAACGTTTGGGTGTGAGAGAAGAGAATATCCGTGTGCATCATAAGCTAGCCTTTCCCCATTCTCATCTTCGTATGCGTGATATTGAGTTGGTCAGTTCAGGTGTCAGTGAGACACGCCCGATTAATATGAGTGTTGTGTTTGGGATTAAGACGTGAGGTTTTAGATGTCGACGATATATGATTGGTCCTTAACGGCATCTGAAAATGGTAGTGCTGATAGTTTAATTAATTGGTCAGAAGGGCAGCTGCCTAACACAGTCAATAACAGTGCGCGTTTTATGATGCAAAGGGTTAGTGAGTATTTATCCGATACAGGGGGTGTGATTGAAGGGATTGTTAGGGTTAATGATCAACAAAAGACCAGTGCGATATATCTTCAAAGCCAATCTCAGTTTTTAGAGTATAAGAATGGGCTATCGATTTGTTTTAAAGCGAAGGGCAAGAATGTTGGGTCGACAACGATTGCTTTGAATAATTTGGCAGCCAAGTCCGTCTATAAGGCAACGGACAGCGGTTTATTAGCCTTATCGGGAGGCGAGATCCAAGAGGGTTGTCTTTATAGGCTTGTGTATGATGAAGAGATAAGCGGTTGGCAAATTCTCAATCCAACAAGGGAGAAAGCTTCTTCTTTAAAACGTTTACCGTCTGGTTTGATAGGTCCTTTTGCGATGGAACGCTTGCCGGAAGGTTGGTTACCCTGCGATGGGCAGGCTTATTCTCGTTTTGTTTATTGGGATTTATTTGAGGCGATAGGAACGACGTGGGGTGAGGGGGATGGTGTTATGACGTTTAATGTTCCCGATTTTCGGGGGATGTTTTTACGAGGACTGGATTATGAACGTGGTCTAGATTCTTGGCGTTCATTTGCAAGTTTGCAAGGCTGTTCTTTGAAAGCGCATGAACATTTAATAGGTCCAGCATCTTCGGTTGAGCGTTCTTCACGAAAGAAACGGGATGTTTCTTCTTCTGAAGCTTCTTTGACAAGGCGAAGGAGAGACTGTACTGGCTTGCAGGTTAGCGCTGTTGAATGTGAGAAAATAATAGAGAGCTTCATGAAAGAAGAGGTTCCCTTTTGGTTTACTAAAAAGGATAAGCCGCCCCGCTTGCCTTGGTTTATCCGAGACCCCTTGGGGAGTTTTTTATACCATTCTGTACCTATAAAAGAAGGGCTTTATGACAGGGGGCATCATGAGCATCACCTTATGACAGAGAGGGTTGGGGGCGTTGAAACACGCCCCGTTAATGTGAGTATAATTTATGGGATAAAGACATGAGGAGATGAAATGTTATCCAAACCATTTGC
>NZ_JAQISX010000062.1:0-2997 GCF_028618425.1 Bartonella sp. ML70XJBT | reverse complement strand
CTTGCCAATGGACATGATGGGCGTCTTTTACTCACTTGTTATGCGGGCTGCTCTTTTAGAGAGATCATACAAGCGCTTAGAAGAATTGGCTTGCTTGGGAAACAAGCCTTTGTTGATAAAACTTATGATCACACGCTTTCTTTCTCAAAACAGTTTTCTGCTGATCTCAAAGGTGTAAAACAGAAAGCAGAGAGAGCAAAAGCAATTTGGCAACAAAGCCAACCGATTAAAAATACTTTAGCAGAAACCTATTTACGCAAGCGGGGGATTACTTGTGACTTATTTCCTTATTTACGCTTTCACGGCAAATGTCCACACCCATTAGGAATGACACTACCCGCGTTGGTTGCTCTTGTTAAGGGGGCTGGTTCCTTTGCAATCCATAGAACCTTTTTACAAGCCAATGGCTGCAAAACAGATCACAAACCAACCAAAGCCATGTTGGGATCTGTTATGGGCGGTGCTGTGCATTTAAGCCAAGACAATCCAAAACATCTGGTTATTTGTGAGGGCAAAGCAACCTTTTTTGAGGTCTTTAAAACAATCACGTAAAACTCTTTATATAACATTCTCATCAAGTATTTTTTTCCAAAAGAAAATGATCTAAGTGACTTTGTAAAAAGAGTTTTATCATTTTTGTCAGTCCATTCTAGCCCCTATATTATTTTTTAAAATGAGAAAAAATAAAAAGCACTATATTTCAATATGTTATAATTTTATAAATATACCTGATAGAGAAAATAGAACTCATAAATACAATCAATAGTATATATTTATCGTTTTTTATCAGTACTCTGTCAATAAATTGACCTGAAAAAAGTGATAATTTTAATGACATATAAAACCTATCAAAATACTTATTATGATATTTTAAAAGCACATAGTGCATTTGTCTTGAATGATGTGTGAAATAAATAACAAATTCCACTATTCTGCTACTGATAAGCATAATTTATAAAATTTATTTAAAGAAATTTATCGGTTTTCGTGTGTTTTTTCTTATTTTGTTATCGATATTTCTTTTGAATCAATTTAATAGATCTCATTTCGTCCCTTTATGGTCTTTGATCACAACATGCGCCAATAGAGTTTATTACAATATTGTTTAATCTATTAAGTCTGATAATAAATAAGTTACTTTACGCTCTCCTTTAGAGTTCCACCGTGAAAAGGCAACATCACCCCGTGAATTAGGAACCATGTTTGAAAACCTTTAAAGGCTTATTTGACGCAAGCCTTCATTCAAAAGAAAGAACACGAAACAGTTCAGATTTACTGTGAGTAGGCTAAAGAGCGTGAAGAGGAGGGGTGTGACATTGGCATCAACCTTGTGGCTAAAATTCGTGATTATGCTGCTATTTTCCTAACTCTACTTTGGGGCGATAAGACCCTCTTTGGCTAGTTTTTCAACAGTTGTTTCAGCAACGTTTACTATGAGATCAGAAAACGATGCAAAAGCATTTCCATCGCTAGTGCCGTTTGCTACCCATATGGCTTCTTTGTTTTTTGTATTGTTAATAAGTAAAACACTAACACTTATGCCGGGCTTATTAATATTATATCCACCGCTCACATAACCTGGTGTCGTCTCAGTTTTTATGGTAGCAAAGTTTCCAAATTCCGAAATAGTACTTGTAGAGGTTCCCGGATGATATGTTGGCGGGATATATGTCTGCGATATAGCACGATTATCAACGCTAACTATGAGGAGTGCATCTGCGCCTTTATTTGTTATAATTTTCCCTTTCTCTTTATAGGAATAATTACGAGTTGGAGGGAAAAGTTCTAATTCTCTCAATATCTGTACATTGTATTTAACAAGCGATTTCTCAAAGGTGTCTTCAAGTGCTTTTTGCTCAGAAATAGACATGCCAAAACCTAATATGACCATCTTTTTCGTTTGAAATCTTCCCTTGTAGTTTGGATCAACAATTCCGTTCAAATGTGTTATAGGACCACAAGCTGTGAGTATTAACAAACAAAGTAAAACAGAAAACTTCATCATCATAAACCTTTGATTAATGTCAAACGATTAATATCAAAAGTCTAATAATGTATTTATAATTCAAATTAAAGATATGATTTGAACTTTTAAATATTTTTTTTAGATTGTTTTGAGAAATTTAAGAAACCCTTTTAAGAAACCCTATTTTAAATAGAATACGCTTCTTTTTTTATGACCTTCTCATCAAGGAACTTTTCTCCAAAAGCAAATGATCTGAGTGGCTTTGTAAAAAGAGTTTTGTCATTTTTGTTAGTTTAGTCAGTTGTTTCTAGACCCTAGAGTATTTTTTTAAATGATATAAAAAATTAAAAACATTATATTTCAATATGTTAGTATTTTAATGATACAACCCTTATTAAGACACAACACGTAAATTCAATCAACAATATATATTTGTCAGTTATCTGTCAGTAAATTGAACTGACAAAAGTGACATTTTTAATGATTCATAAAACATATCAAAATGATCATTCTGATGTTTTTAAATACATAGTGCATTTATCTTGAATGATATGTGAAATAAATAGCAAATTTCACTACTGTGCTGATCTAACCATGCATCATAGGCTGTGGATAAATAGCCTTTTAAAGCCCCTTTTGAAAAAAATTATCCGTTTTTATGCATTTTTCTGCATTTTTTCTCAATTCGTCCAAAATGGATTTAATAAGCTTCATTTTGATTCTTTTGAAAAGAATTAACCCTCTCATACTAAAACGGAGCTCTGTTATAATATGCTGCAATCTCTTAAGTCTGATAATAAAAAAATCACTTTACGCTCTCTCTTACAATCCTATCGTGATCAAGCGATATCAGATGAGGATAAGCAAGCTGCTTTTGAAAAGTTTGTTATAGCCTATTTAACACAAGACCCATTGCAAAAGCAGGAATATGAAAGCGTTCAAACTTATAGAGAAGTCGCTGATGAAAAGGGATGGAAAGGAAGCGATATAGACACTGATATTGATTTGGTCGCAAAAGTTCGTGATCAAGA
>NZ_JAQISX010000061.1:0-3170 GCF_028618425.1 Bartonella sp. ML70XJBT | reverse complement strand
AGTGATGTCCAAGCCAGAAATTGCAAATGCTATCGCACAATATGCCAGTGAAAGACTAACCAAAAACATACAGTACCAACTTGCTCGTCAAGAATACGCTGCCAATAAAAGAGGCTAGATCATGTTTTCAAGCTTTATCTCTATATTACATATCCTTATGAGTTTAGGCATTACATATTCTTATTGCAATTTAAAAAAAGATCATCATTTATGCTTTGTTTTTTCATAAAAAAATACAATAAAATCAATGCAAAAGGTACTTCCCAGCGGGTGGCTTCGTTGCGGGGCAGGCGAGCGCGAACTATCGCTAGCGACAGAATTTTTAAATCGACTGTACATTGTACACTTAACTTATTGATAAATAATGATTTCAACATGTACACTGTACAGTATGTGCACCGTTTTCTTAGCAAAAAGTAATTTTTATTACTTGACAATTCTACAGTAATAGGTATCTTCGAATCAGGTGCCTAAGAAACACCTTAGAAAATACCAAGCGGACAAACTACCGAGATAGTTTATTTTCCGCACATTAAAGGCTTTGACTCATTGTATGTTACACGCATATAATGATATTGTCGGGTGTGGTTACGCTATACAATACCCTTTTTGGGAAAAGCATAACGACGGACTTGGTACCGTGTTTCTTAGCACCCGGCACTCTTTTTGAGTGTCATTAAGAAACCTCTATTACCAAGGAGTTCTTTATGAACACACTTATAGAAATTAAAGAAAGCACTGCTAATAGTGCTACCACTCAGACTATGTCGAGTCGTGAAATTGCAGAATTGTGCAGTAAAAGACATGACCATGTTATACGTGATATCAAGAAAATGCTTGAAGAACTTAACGCCCCCAAATTTGGGGTGGTTAATTTTAGCGTTTATTATCTTGATAGCAAAGGAGAAACGCGCCCTTGTTATAACCTTCCCAAGCGTGA
Organism: Bartonella sp. ML70XJBT; assembly: GCF_028618425.1. Taxonomy (NCBI): domain Bacteria; kingdom Pseudomonadati; phylum Pseudomonadota; class Alphaproteobacteria; order Hyphomicrobiales; family Bartonellaceae; genus Bartonella; species Bartonella sp. ML70XJBT. The sequence goes on along the minus strand of NZ_JAQISX010000061.1, from coordinate 2,230 downwards.
ATATTTAATTCTCGTATCTGGTTACAGCACTGCTTTACGAGCAAAAATCATTGACCGGTGGCAAGAATTGGAAAAACAAGTAGCAACACCGCAAATTGACTACTCAAGTCCTCAAGCTATGATTGGCTTTTTGACACACCTACAAAACCAAATTGAGCAGAAAGATCATGTGATTGCAGAATTAGCTCTAAAAGCAGAGGCTCTGGATGGCTTAAAGCGTTCTGATGGGCTGTTCGGTCTTATTGAAGCAGCAAAGATGTTAGAGGTACGACCAAAGGATTTAACCGATTATTTGCGGAAACATGATTGGGTCTATCGACGGGCTCCAGGGGCGCCGCTGTTACCCTATCAAGATAAAATCAAGAAAGGCTTTATGGATTGCCTGCGATTACCATTCAAAGACCGGATGGGACAGAAAAGGTACTGCCTTCAACAAAAATCACCTCAAGAGGATTGGCATGTTTGAGAGAACAAATTCATGGAGGTGTACAATGAAGATCGATACTAACTTTTTATGCGATTTATGGATAGCATTGTTTCAGTTTTCTAATGATGAAAATATTAACGAAAAAGAGTGTACAGCTCTGGTTGACATCATGAGTCTGGTAGAAAAGGTTTTAGTTTTAAAACTCCAAAATGACGTTCCCAATATTGTTAAGATTCTAGCAGTTCTTACAGATTTTGGAGCTTCAGAGTTACCGCACCACTTGGATTCTTTGTTGCGTGCTTACGAACCAAATTTAGAGTCCCCCATTAAAAAGGTTGCTTAAAGTAAATACAATCCCCCTTCCCCACTTCAAAGGTGGGGAGGTGATTTAAAGATCAAGTTGTGAATGAGAGCCAAGATGCACCAAAATCAATCTGTCTTGATCGACCAAGCGGTAAATCAACACTAGATCGGGTCGAATATGACAATCTCGGTAATTGCTCCAATTTCCAGTCAGTGCATGATCACGATACCGAAGTTCTAAAGGTTGATCATTCGCTAATGCTGCAATGACTTTGCGTAAATCAGTATCTAAAAGATGCCGATGTCGTTCTTTCATCTCACGCTTGAAATCCCGTTTGAAAATGGTGGTACGTTCAATCGTCCGCATAGAGATCATCAAATAATTCGTCTACGGAATGAAACTTTTTTAAATTGCCTTCATCAAGTTCGGCAAAAGCCGCTATGGTTTCTGCATTGGGTTGAAATAAGAAAGAAGGAATAGCTTTATCTTGTGCAATACGTGTCATCAAAACTCTCACGACATCACTTACTGACAAACCAGAGGCTTGAATAACTTGACTAGCAACATTTTGAATCTCTTCTGGTACGCGTGCTTGAACCATGCGACTGGTAGCCATAACGATTTCTCCTCTCTTAATTGTATTTCAATGTAGTACAATTGGAATTTAATTTCAACTGTAAAGCACTTTTTAGAATGGAGAGGTCGGCTTAACATCCACTTGCTTTTTTTAACACTTCACTCATACGTGTGCGCCAATCTTTTCCTTGTTTTTTAAAAGAGGCAATAACGTTTGGGTCAAGACGGAGAGTAACCGCTTGTTTAGGAGATTCAACGGGTGGGCGCCCACGTTTACGGCGCTCTTCTGTTACATATTTAAAAAAAGAGGCTGGTAAAATATCTTTAGCCGGCTTTAAGCGTGCAAGTTCTTCATCTGTCAATGGTGGAGAATCTACAGCTTCATAATCTTCTTTTGTATAGCCACAGTCTCTTTCAAAGGTTTTGTTGATAGTCATTGAAAACCTCTCTTTCTTTTTTATTAGCTTGACGGAAACTAATAATGGATATCGCTTCAGTGCCAAGCTTCGCAAAAACAACAACTGTCGTACCATTAGCAAAACGTCCAATAGCCTTCATGCGGTTTGAATGGGTTGCATCAATAAGAGCATGCTCCCAATCAAAGTAAATAACATCAGCAAAATCAAGCTTATGTTTAACAATGTTTACAGCTCTTTTTGGTTCATCCCACACGATCTTCATATATTTTATGTACACGAAAAAATAAAATTGTGTCAATAATTAAAGTGTACAATAATTCGCATAAATCATTCAAAATGGAGCGACTGCTCAATGACTAAGAAATCTCGAAAAGGTTTATCGGTTCGTGCGTTTGCGAAGAAGATGGGTGTTTCACATAATGCGGTGGTTTCTCGGATAAAGACAGGTAAATTTGATGCAGCTCTTTTTGAAGATGGTTCTGTCAATGAAGCGCTTGCAACAGC
>NZ_JAQISX010000060.1:0-3397 GCF_028618425.1 Bartonella sp. ML70XJBT | reverse complement strand
ATAAATTTTTACAGTCCAATACTTATAAGTTTTTTCAATCAGATGCTTACCAGAAACTTAAAGATCTTTTTGCAGGTATGTCGGCAGCACCATCTGATGGCTCTGGATGGGATGTGCTTGCAAGTGGTGTGAAGCATCTTAATGAAGGCGATAAACAAAGAAGACAGGTTAACCAGACCGTCGAGTATCTAAAATCCAAAGGCTACAGCGAAGAAGAAGCGCGGGTTATGGCACGTAATCCTCAAATGCTTAATGAGTTGTTTATACGGGAAATAAATGCACGTGATAATTTTCAACAAACAAGTAATAAAATGAATGCTACATTACCTAAAGTTTCGGAAGACTATGATGTTTTTCGCAATCCTGAGACTGGAGAGCCGGAAGCAAAGGTTATCAAGGGTAGTAAGACGTATGAGGAAAAAAAAGAAAAGCTTCTAAGGCAAAAACAATTTTTCAAAGATGAAATAATTAGTCAGGATACTAATTTGAGGTTACTTGAGCAAACAGAAAAAATAATTCAAAATACATTGACTGGTACAAATATTTTATCACCCGTATTTTCATTACTCAATAACAGTGATGCTTCAATATTAAAGTCAAATCTTGAAGCGCTTAAAAAGAATCTTGCACGTGAAACTTTGGAGGCAATGAAACAGAAGTCACCAAATGGAGCGTCTGGGTATGGAAATATGAATATACAAGAATTTACATCATTACAGACTCGTTTGGGAAATTTAGATCCAAACCTGCCTCGTGATTTATTGTTACAAGAAATTATAGCTGTAAAAGAGGCAGTGTTAAAGGCAAGAAGTAATACATACAAACTTTTAAATGATTTGGATAAGCAAGAAGATGGTCAGCTACAATCGCCTATTTCAAAATTTAGATATGTAACAAACAAAGCCCAAGAGGATGCATTACCTAAAGGTACGTTCTTTATAGATCAATATAATCTGGTTAGAGGGAAAGGGTATTGATATGGGTTATACTCCTTATTCACCTGTTATCGGTCATATTTCAGATAAAGATATAATGGAGAAAATTCAGAATTTCATAAATAGACAGAATGTCACAAATAGATATGCAGAGGTTCCACAGTCTTCAAAAGAAATGCAAAAGTTAGAAGAAGAATATCCTACTGAAAATATTTCGATGTGGGATGCTTTCAAAAATTCTGCTATAGAAGGACTTACATCAAACTTTAGTGATGAGCTTCAAGGCGCGTTATCGCATTTATCAGGAGGTAATTACGATGAGACTGTAAAGAAGGCACGCGCCTATCAGAGAGCAATACATAGAGCACACCCTTGGTTATCATTTGGTGGAAATATTTTAGGATCTATTGTACCACTGATAGCTACAGGGGGAATACCGTGGATTGCGAGTAGGTTAGGTTTAGCGGTATTTGGAGCTGGAAAAGCCGGTTTGTTGCCTCGTCTTGTAGGCGAAGCAATAGGTATTCCAGGAAAAGATTTAGGTATTAAATCTGTGGCGAGAGCGGGAGCATTATCAGGAGCATTATCAGGGATTGGAAGTGGTGTAGGATGGGGAGATTCTGTAGATAGTGGGATAAATAATGCTGTAGTTGGAAGCATAGCGGCTCCAATTTTGGCTATTGGGGGATCTGTTGCGGGTAAAGCATATAACGCTATCCGCAATACAGGAAAGAAAGTTCCTGATGGTTTTTCTAAGAGAAATTTACGAAATATTGCTAGTTATGCGCATAATTCTGGTATTCAAAATCTTTCAGAAGCCCTTGCAAAGAAAGGACCTGAAACACGTCTTAGTGATATTATTCCGGGTTTTAGACAACATGTTTATAATATAGTGAAAACCAATAGAGTTCTTCATGAGAAATTTGATGAAGAACTTGGTAAAAGAGCCGCTGGATTTTCAGAACGAATGGGTAAAACTCTAGATGAAAACTTTATTAAGAGAAAAGGAGCTGGAGAACTTGAAGGAGCTTTAGAAGAAGCGGTAGATAAATCTACTTCGATACTAGATGCGGAACAGCTTAAAAAAGCTTTTGATAATATAGGTAGTATAAAGTCAGGACCATTATATGATACAGCATTAAGTGTGGCTTTAAAGCCTGAACACCAAAAAAAGGTGAATCAGTTAATGGAGCATTCAGTTTTTAGGAAAGCCTATGAAGATGCGACGCAAGACTTTAATAATCGGATAATGACGGATGCAGCGTATGTACAAAAACACCATAACCCTACGATGGATATTCTTCACCGAACCAAAATGAAAATTAGCAATCAAATTCAACGTGATAATCTAGATGGAATAGATACTGCGGATCTCGTTTCACTTGAAAAATATCTTATAGCGTTGCTAGACGATATTTCAAAAAACTACAAGGCAGCAAGAGAGGTTTTCGCTTCTTATAAGGATTTATCTAAAGCTGTAAAAGAAGGGTATGATTCCTTAAGTCCCTCTATTACTATCAATGAGGTCTTAGGTAAAAGCAATGTATATAAAAGTAAGGGAAAAATTTCATCTGTTGGTGATAGGACTCCATCATTTGAAGATGCTTATAAATTAGGTACAAGAAGTAAAATTGATTATGAAAGTGCTAATTCTAGCGATAAGCTAGAGTATTATAAAAACCTTTTCAATACAGATAGCTATGTAGAAAAACTGAAATCTCTTTTTGGGGAAGACTCTTTAAAAAGATTAAAAGATGCTTTCGAATTAGAACAGTTGTACAATAAAACCTATCAGGGAATTCCAGAATTGACAGATAGAGCTCGCCCAAAACTCTTTCAAGGATTTAAAGAGTATAAAGATATTGGGCAATTTCCGCATGCTGCTTTCAGAGTTTTAAAAAATGCACATATGATGACAATGAGTCAGAAACGTTTAGCTGTTCAACGAGAGTTAGATAAAAAAATAATAGAGTTGGATTCTTTGAAAGTAGGGAAATATAACTCAAAAAAGGTAGCAAATATTATTCAAGATTTCATTGAAGCTCATAAGGCAGGATTAATAACGCAAGATCGTGCAAAACGCTTTTCTACTGCTTTATCTAGATTGATATGGGAAATGGGAACAGCAGGGATACGGAATTCTGAAGCATTTAATAGTTAATAGGAAAGTTTTAGCTATGTCTCGTTATAGTCCTTCAGTTGATCAAGCGATACGTCAAGCAGCAGCGCGGTATGGCTTGCCGGAAAGCTATTTATACCGTGTTGCGCAAGTTGAGAGTGGAGGCAATCCCAATGCAAGGAATCCGCGTTCTTCTGCGGGTGGTTTGTATCAGTTTATAGACAGTACAGCCAAGCAATATGGTTTGCAGGACCGTTTTGACCCGATGCAGGCAGCCGATGCGATGGGGAGATTGACCCTTGATAATCGCAACCATTTAAGCCGTGTGTTGGGAAGGGCGCCT